>JABDGM010000050.1 GCA_013286045.1 Planctomycetota bacterium
TTGCTTCGGAGATTCCGAATCCTGTCGCGGCAATTTATTGGCAGCCCCTCGCTGCCCGTTCCCTCATCCGTTCTCGTTAAATGTGCCCGGCGACGGACGCTTTCGCGCGCGGCGGCCGAGCCTCGTACTCACCGGCAAGCCGGACAACTTCGTCCCCTGAAACGTTCGCGGTCGCGGAAGGCGCGTTCTGTGTCTGAAGCAATTGAATGAATTGCTGCGCGGTTTCGTTTAACTTTCGATCGCGGCGATGGATTATGCCCAGCGTTCGCTCGAGCGCCACGCCTACGATCGGAATTTGCACCAACGTGCCCGATTCGACTTCTCGCGAGATTGTCGGCTCCGGCAACAGGCTGATGCCCGCCCCGATTTCGATCGCGCGCTTGATCGTCTCGATGTTGTCGAACTCTAGCGCCACCCGTACGCGAACCTTGTGAAGCGCAAGCGCACGATCAATCTCGTCACGGATTTTGAGTCCTGCTTGAAACGCCACGAGCGACTCGCCGCTTAGCATCTCGAGAGTCACTTCTCGACGCTTCGTCAGCGCATGATGCGGATAGCAGACGAGCACCATCGGCTCGGTTCGCCAGGCACACGCCGCCAGGCTCGCCGATTCCTCGGGATAACTCACTAGTCCCAAATCCGCCTGGCCTTGATCGACTTCTTCATACACGCGATGCGGATGCACATACTCCAGCCGCACATCGGCCTTCGGGTGGGCCGCCAAAAACTCGCGCATGCAGCCGCTCATGTGCGCGAGGCCGACCGAATAGATCGATGCAATCGTCAATCGGGCAGCCGTCGCTTCGCGCAGCGCGCGGACTTCGTGTTCCAAATCGTCGTAACGCTGCACGATCACGCGGGCTCCCTCGTGGAAGCGTTTGCCCTCGGCGGTGAGCACGAACGGCCGCTTCGATCGATCGATCAGCTTCACGCCCATCCGCTCTTCGAGCTGATGGACAACCTGGCTCGCGTTGGATTGCGAAACGCCGTTCAACTTGGCCGCTCGCGAAAAGCTGCCAAGGTCGACGATGTCGCAGTAGATCTTTAGGAAGCGCAAATGCATTGGAATCAAACTTTTGATTGGGACAGCTCGCGCGCGTCACGCAGAAATGCGCAGACGACGATGATCGCGTTTGAAACGCGGTCATTTCCAACCGAGCCGCGTCCTCACTCAACGAGCAAATTCAACCGAAAAGCTAAGCCGCCATTTTATCAACAAACTGAATATCGGAAAGAGCTAAGATTAAAAATCAGAATAGTAGATTAGCTAGCATTCGGAAAGCTGTCAATTGCTGGATTCTCGGGATTTCGGCCTCTTATAGCCGCATCCGAGCATTTAAACTGAGCTATCACCTATTCTCTGGACCGGCCCGCCAATGCACGATTTGTTCGATTTCGTTTTTCATCTCAACGCCCACCTGCAGGCATTCGTTGCCCAATACGGTGCGTGGGTGTATGGGCTGCTGTTCGTGATCGTGTTCGCGGAAACGGGGCTGGTCGTTACGCCGTTCCTGCCCGGCGACTCGTTGTTATTCACAGCCGGCGCCCTGTCGGCCGCGGGAGTACTGGATATCCGCATCGTGGCACCGCTCTTAATCGCGGCGGCCATCCTCGGCGACACCGTAAACTACTCCGTGGGCCACTTTATCGGTCCGCGCATCTTCACGGCCGAGGACGGCAAAAGCTTCTGGCACCGCCTGCTAAATCGAAAGCACTTGATGGAAGCACATGCGTTTTACGAACGGCATGGCGGCAAAGCCGTGGTACTGGGCCAGTTTTTACCCATCATTCGCACGTTTGTGCCGTTCGTCGCCGGCTGCGGTGCGATGGCCTATCGGCAGTATGCGCTGTTCAACGTGATCGCAGCCGTGCTGTGGGTAGGCCTGTGCTGCGGCGCAGGCTACGCCTTCGGAAACGTGCCCGCCGTGCAGGAACACTTCGAATTGGTGGTCATCGGAATCGTGTGCGTATCGCTAGTGCCAATTGCGTGGGGCTATCTAGCGAGCAAGATGCGGCGATCGCATGAGAACAGAGAACCACGCGCCGAATAGACAAGTATCGCGAATAAAGCCTTCGCGTTACGGCACGTCGCCGGTTTCGGCCCCGTTGCGGGTCGATGCTGCCCGCCAAATGGCCGTGTCGACACTATTGGCAACCGTTCGCACCGAACCGTCCATCATCGCCGTGTTGACCACCCCCGCATGATAACTGCGGGAGGTAATAGCGGCGTACGTCGGAACGGCACCGGTCGCACTTTCGGTTTTCGAAATGAAATCAACGTCGTAAGTGTTCGTGCCGTCGCTATAGGTAACGTTCGTATTCGGAGTGAATGTCGCAGTAAAACCTGTTTCAAAGATTTTACCGTCGACCCACTCCGTGTGTCCGGTCGTGCCGAATGTGCCCGCGTAACCAACCACCTGAGCGATCGTATCCGGAACGGCCACGCCGAGCGTCGAAGGGTTGCTGCTGTTCGCCAGTTTCGCGGTGTAGGACTTCACTTCGGAGAACGCAAGCGTCTTGCTGAGCCCATCCGTGTATGACTTATCCCCCAACTTCACGTTGACCACGAACGCCCCGTTGCCGACGTTTGGCGTCACCGGGTCGAATGTAAACCACGTCCCCTGATTTGCGCCATAGTTAGGCGGAATCATTGTTTGGGCCGCGCTAACTTTGGGGTCGAGATTCTGCTCGCTAGGGCAAGTGTACATCGGGATCCGCTTCGCGGTCACCTGCGCATGCTGCGGCGCGTTGGTCAGGTCGCTGTAGTTGTAGCGGAAGTCGATAAGGCTATGCAGGCTTTCTTCTTCGGCATAAGGAGTTAGCCGGGCGAGCACCGACCAACCCGACGCGGTCGACCGCGTCCAATCTAGCGAAGGCGGCACGAACCGCAGCGCGCTCAAATGGTTGTGCATCGCAAGTGAGATCTGATGCAAATTATTGGAGCACTGCGATCGGCGAGCGGCTTCCCGAGCCGCCTGAATGGCCGGCAGCAAGAGGGCAACCAGGATCCCAATAATGGCAATGACTACAAGCAATTCGACCAGTGTAAACGCAGTTCTATTTTTGCTTGGGAGGAACTTCATCGGAGGGAGTTTCGCGGGCGGGAAGTGAGGCGGAAAACTGGCAACGGCTATTGAGACTCACAATCAAAACGTTGAAGATAAGCGTCTCGCGCCCCCGCTACAAGGGTACCAGGCGAATCTTCCTCACAAAAACTTCGAATCGCCCGTTACTGCTTGGAGGCAGATGCCTTTTGAGCTTCAGTTTCAACTCGCTCAATCGAGGCGATGTGCCCGCTCATGGCTGCCCCGCCCACGACGGCTAAACCGCCCTTTGGAGCCGGCACTAGTTGATGGAAAAACCGTGGCGTTTTTAGATGCCCGGCCTCCTCCCAGGAGGTTCCCGCGTCGTTAAGCTTATAGAGAACTCCCCGCACTCCGCACTCATATAAGTCGCCGTTCAGGTTCCACGCGGAAACACCGAATCCCGCCATCCCCGCTCCGGGCAAACTGGGGCCTTTCGACCATTTGTCCGTCGCGGGGTCATAGATAAAGACGTCCATCGCGACGTCCGGCTTTTCGTTCATGCCCCCCATCGCCACGAGTTTTCCATTCCACTGCCCAAGCGCTAGCGCTCGTCGCTTGAACTCTGGCTGCGGCAACTTCTGCCAGCCCTTGTCCGGATTCACGAAATCGTAAAACAGCGCATCGGGTTCCCAACTTCCCGGCGGCTTACCGTCCAAATTCCACCCGCCGACCACATAGATCCGATCACCGATCACCACCGCGTTGTGCGATGAGCGCGGCGCCGGCAAAGGCGCAAGCGGGGTCCACGTATTGCTCGACGGGTCGTACTCCGCAAACTCGGCGGAGGAATGATCGTCTTCTTTGTCCTTCAAAGTGGCATTGCGAAATCCGAGCCCGCCAACGCGATAGATCTTGTTGCCGTGCACAACCAGCGGCAGTCCCTGAAGCGGCGCCTGCATAGGCAGCTCTTCCCAGGCTTTGCCGCCATCGAGCTTGATTCGGCGGAAGTGGTTGGACAAATTCGCGGCCGAGTGCTGATGCTCGTCGCCGATATGTCCTCCATACACGTATAGCCAGCCATCTGAAACGACGCCCCCAAAACTTGCGAGCGGCTCGGGCAAAGATGCAAATTCCGACGTCTCTGCCTCGATACTCGTCGCCTTCTTCGCTTTGCTCGACTTGTGATCGGCATCGCCCAGTTTTTCCGGCACCTCCAGCGTCAACGACGCGTAATGCATCACGCCTTCATACGGCTTACCACCAAGTTCGCCGGACTTGTCATCCTCCATCGTATTCGCCAGCACACCGATGATGCCGCCCTTTTCCAGATCGATCGTCACACGTCCTTTGTCATCCGACTTCTTTGCGATCGGCTCGTCCTTGCCCTCAAAGATTGAGACTTCTGCATCCTTCAGCGGCATCCCCTTCCATAACACGAGAAAAGATGCTTGGTTGCCTTCAATCTTGGGGATGATCTCAAACTCTTCGTCCTTTGCGGTATTGATCGCATTGATGTCGGAGATCGATTTGGCAGTCAGATTCTTGGCGTGATAGACCAAGAGGGCCGTTCCATAGATGCCGTACTGTTGGGTTGCATCAAGCACAGCAGGCTTCGCATCCGGCAACGGTCCGATCAGCCCCACGCGATCCTCCGTATCGACGCTCTTGAGCGCGAGCTCGGTCCGCTTCTGATCTTCGCCCAGGTGCCACACCTTCGTCTTTGCTAATTTGTCTGGGAAATGATAAGTCTCGTCGCCCGGACTTTCGTTGAAAAAGAGCAGCGCACTCGGTTGACCGTCCACTGTCACCGTTTTAAGCCATAGAAAGTGGGCGTGGCTCGATGTTGCCGTCGTTAAAACGACGAGAGCAACCGCACTTCTCATCAACCGGCCATAAGTCACAAATCGCATTTTTTCCTCAATCCAAAAACCGTCAATTTAATTCGAATGAAATGAATACTGGGCTCGATTACTCCGCGACCGAGTCGTCGCCGCTACGTGTGGTTAGGGCAGCGCGAACATCCGGGGAGACCTCATTGGATACCATCCGCACCGACCCATCCAACATAACGAACTGCACGCCGCCCGAATGATCGCTGCGGTAGGTCGTCAAACTGTTCGGCGGAAAATAGTCTTCGGAATCATTGTAAAACGTTGGAAACTCGCCCGTCATATGCCCCCAACCTTCGAGCGGATATCCCTGGGCCCAATAGTACTTTCCCCATCGGGCGCTGCCGTTCATCGCCGTGCAATCATCCCACTTGAAAGCTTGCAGCCCGTAGTTCGTTTCGCCCACCAGGAGCGTCTTCGAAAGCCCGTCGGTGATCTGCTTCATCGCGAGCGTGTAAGCGGGAACGACATAATTTCCATTCGTCGGCGTTACGACTGGCCAGGTAAATGCGCCATCGATCGGCGAGCTCAAATTGTAGCGCGTTCTCGTCGAAGTAATGTAGCTGCCCGGCGCAAGCGTTTCGCCGCAAACCGTTTCCGGAACCGACCGTGGCAATCGCATCGAAGGGCACATGTAAATATCAAGTCGTGTTGCAGCGATGTCGGCGTTCGGCGAATCCGTCACCAGTTTATTGAGATCGAATTTTGCGAAGCGATCGGCCTCTTCCATATACGGCAAAATGATGGCGAAAAAGCTCACAGTATTTTGCCGCAGTGGGTCGAAGGACAACACCGCGCCGGACACCAACGCTTTCGGCGGCGGGAGATGACGCTGCGAATCATGGTAGTTTTGAACGGCGATGCCGATTTGTTTGAGATTGTTTTGGCAGGATGCCCGTCGCGCGGCTTCACGTGCACTCTGAATAGCGGGAAGCAACAGCGCGATCAAAATTCCAATGATGGCGATCACCACCAACAGCTCGATGAGCGTAAAACCGCGGCGCAATCGCGACGCCGGGTCTGCTGAAGAACGCCAATCCATACTTAGCGCGCCGCCATGCATGCTCGACTCCTGCCGAATTGGAATGCTCGAAGACCGAATGCACCGATGATCATCAATGCCAACGTGCCAGGCTCCGGCACGGCTACCGTTCCGCCCAGCGAGCTCCCAGCGCCCGCCGTATGCCCGAAATTTACCCGCCAATCCAAGTAATCCTGGATGTCATCAACCCCCGGCGAGCTTATTTCATTTTGCAACGCACCGCCGTTGCGCCACAGCACGTAGTCGGCCATGTCGACCACGCCGTTGCCGTTAAAATCACCCGCGACGCCGGCCGGCAAGATCGCGTAAGCAATCGTTAGCTGCGGCAAGCGCGAAGCCGGCTCGTTGTAAGGAAAGCCAGCCGATTCCTTCATCAACCAGCGCGGGTACCCGCCGCCGGAACCGAATTCACCGGTCGACGTGAGCGTCGACAGCATCAACGCCAACGCCCCATTGTGCAGCGACTGCTGCACGTAGGATTTCACTCCGGGCTGCGTCAAATCCAGCGTGAAAGTAAACGTCGTATTATCCGGAATTGCATCGCCAACATTGAGGTTCGTCTTTCCGATCGACCAGGGGATGGGCGTGAAAGGCGTGGTCGTGTGCAATGGATCGGTTTCGCTGTAACCGCCGGTCACGCTGTTAGAAACATCAACGTAGGAACCAGCCTGCGTCGAGCTTCCAACGATCGGATACACGACCGATTCGCCATTGGCGCCGCTGTAAGGATGGGTTCCCTCATCGTACAACGGCGGCCCGGCGGTGGTGCCCACCCCGAACTCGTAGCCCGTGTAACCATCGCGCAAAGCCGCGCCGTACAGCTCCATCGGTTTCTGCCGACTTGGAGTGCCGTTCACAACCTCACTAAGAATCTGCTGTTGGCTGACCGGCGAAGTCGAATAGAACAACTGGTTCGGGTCAGAGTCGTACGTCCAGGTCGCCTTCATCGTCACCGAGTTCACCTGGTACCGAGTTGCCGCCAGCCCGGGCGTGATATTTGTCGCGGTATTGAAAGCGATGAGGTCCGTCCCCAGCCGCGCCGGCTGGCTGGCAGTACTCGGATCGAATTGCCCGGTTACCTGATTCACCGTGACCCCGCCAAAAAATGTCGGCGCAAGCTGATGAATGCCCGGAGAAACTGCGTTCTCATAAACCCAAGTATCCAGGTCGGACTTGGCCCAAGTGGCGGTGTCACCCAGCGACGCTTGACCAGCGCCAAGCGTCGCCAGGCAACACACGATTCCAACGACGATCGAATCTAGGCGAATCTTCATGATGCCAATCTTGGGGCTTCAATCACGTGGTGCGCGATCGTCGTCGGATAAATCCGAGCGAGGCGAAACCCAAAGCCAGCACGCAGCTGGTGGGTTCGGGCGTATTAATTGAGACCTTATCTAATCCAAGGGTGAAATTGGTGTTCGTCATTCCTAAACCCGCCGGAATGTCGAAGCCGATTTGCACGTGACCAATGCTGGAAAATGCATCGGTGTAAAAGGAATCCGGCCCTTCCGGAAACAGCGTCGCATTGATCTGCGACGGATTGATATCGAAGCTCAACAAGGTCCATTGGTTCGGCGGCGCGATGGTTCCGTTGTCTGCAGCAACCCCCGGAAAGTTGCTCGCCGTGGCGAATCGGGCGAAAACCGTCACGGGAACCGACGCCGTGTTCAACACGTACGCGCTGAAATGGTTGATGCCGCCGGCAAGCCAGTTCCCCTCAAAGGCGTGATTGCTGGAATTGAACTCATCCTGGCCGCGAAAAGTGATCACTCCGGCGCCGTCTTTTGTGCCTGACGCGTTGAACGTCGTGGTGATATAGCTGCTCCCGTCGGGTCCGCCGCTCGGCACAAATGCCGCCAACGCTTGGCCGGTGTTATCCGCCCAGTTAGCAGCATCCGACGTAAAGTTCTCGGTGTAAGGCACTGTGGCATAAGCCTGTGGTGAAAATGAAAAAACAAGGGTCGCAGCGATCGCCGCCGACGCAAACACGGTCGACTTCATGAGGCTTCTCCAGTTGAATGACAGATCAAGTTGCTATTGAGATTCAAAATCAATAACAGGATGTTAAGGTATTCAAGCCTTTACAACAACCACCCTTGTCAAAAAAACGCGGACTTCTAGCACCGTGCGCCAAGGCGATGAGAATTCGCCAGAAACGGCACACTGCCCCGCCAAGAATTGCGGGTTTTCAACTGTTCGAACGAGAGCCTCGTATCAGCCCTATTTTTCCGGCAGCTTGTCGAACTTGTACTCGTGCGGCCGCTCACGCAGGATCTCGGCCTTAATGATCTTGTCGGCCTTCGGCGGATCGGTCTCATGCATCGTCGACCTCCGCTGGATGTCGCCCAGCACCTCCATCCCCTCGATCACACGCCCAAATGCCGTATGGCGGCCATTCAGATGGTTTGTGGGCACGAACGTCAAGAAAAATTGCGAACTGCCCGAATCGGGCAAGCCCGTCTTCGCCATGCTCAGCGTCCCACGAAAATGGCGGCGGAAATCAGGTCGATTAACCTCGTCATGTATCGTGTACCCCGGGCCACCCATTCCGTCATCCGTTTTCGCTCCGCCCTGGGCCATAAAATACGGCAACACTCGGTGAAACGGACTATCTGTGTAGAAACCCTGCTTCACAAGCGTCAAGAAGTTGGCGACCGTCTGCGGCGCCTCGTTCTCGAATAGCTCCACGACAATCTCGCCCTTCGTTGTGGTCAGCTTCACGCGCGGCAAATCATCGGCCTTTGCTTCTGCCGCGCGAATCTCAGATTCCTTCTTCCAAAGAATACGGTTGTCATCGAAACTGGTGACGCTCGCTCGGAGGAACTGCGCCAAGTTCTTCGTTGCACCTGCCTGCGAGTCTTTCTGGTCATCGTGCGTAGCGCCCAACTCAATTGCTTCGATCGCCCGAGATTCCTTGGCTTTGTCGAGGTACGTTTCCGCCAGATCGTAGTCGCTCGTCATGTACGCACACAGGAAGCCCCAGACGTACAACTCGGTATTCGGATCCTTGCCGTCGATCAGCAGTTTGATAATCGGGAGCCCGCGCTCGTACTGATCGCCGCCATCCATGGGATAGTACATGTCGCTCGGATCAGAGTGCGACGGCACTCCAGGCCCCACTTGCCGGCCGACAACGTAGTGTTTTGCCACGGCCGTCAGAACAGCTGTAATCTCCGGGTCGGTATTGGGGGCCGCCCGATAGGCGGCTTCGGCTGCCTCGACCATGGCGTTTACGACAGCTTGCGTTTGGGCAACGTGTCCCGTGATTTGCTCGTTGAGCTTTTTCCGAGTCGGCCCATCGGCCGTTTGAAATTCCGCCTGGATCTTTTCGATGTCCCGTATGGCGGCCTTGTATTCTTCGTATTTTGCGTGGAAGGCGGCCTTGGCCTGTTGGGCTTCGGGGCTGGCCGCAGCTGCGGGCTTTTCCTCGCCCCAAACCCGTTCATTCGAGGCCGCAATCGCCAAGAAGCTGCCACCTATGCAAACCATAACGCGAAGAGTGCGAAACATACTAAACCCGCAATTCCTGTGATCCTGGACTTGGTCGAACCCACACACGATAACAGATGCACGCCGTCGTCGCCCAGCGGCGACCCACCCGCCTCGAACGAGCACCAAAGTGGCCCGAAAACACAGTCACCACGAGCCTACATCCCAACACGCCGCCGGCGAACGCGATCCCGAGGTCCGTATCATCGGCGGCCAGTTTCGGGGCCGGCGTTTGAATTATCACGGCGATCCGCTCGTTCGGCCAATGAAGCATCGCACCCGCGAGTCGATCTTCAACCTCATCAGCACCGGTTGCGACGGCCGGCATGCGATCGACCTCTTTGCGGGCACCGGCGCACTCGGCCTGGAAGCTCTTAGCCGCGGTGCGCCCGACGCCACGTTCATCGAAAAACACGTCCCCACAGCCCGCGTGGTCGAAGAGAATATCCGCACGCTCGGCGTCGAGGACCGCAGCACACTCATTACAACTAGCGCCTTCCTGTGGGCGAAGCGTGATCTGCCGAATACCGCCGTCGACAAGCCATGGCTGGTTTTTTGCAGCCCGCCCTACGCGTTTTACGTCGAACGCCAAGAGGAAATGCTCGACCTGATCGGCCGAGTCACGCGAGCTGCACCTGGTGACAGCATTCTCGTCGTAGAAGCCGAGGTGCCGTTCGATTTTGACGTCATCCGCAACGCCGCGAGTTCCGAGGGCGAACCGGGCGAGTGGGACATCCGAACTTATCAACCGGCGATCATCGGCATTTGGCAATCGCGGTAGCTTTCTCGTCTCCAGCGAATCCAACCAACCGGTGTCGCGCAAAAAAAATCGGCCCTCGCCGCCGGAGCTACGAGAGCCGATTGAATTGTTTGTTTAAGAGTTACCCGGCCACATGCAGCACGGTCGCCTTGAGCGCGCCATTCACTTCCATCGAAGCGGCTGCTCCGTTGCCATTCACCGCGATGCCCGCCGTGAGGACGCTCTTCAAATGGTTGACCGCAACATCCACCGAGTCGGCCTGCAGCAGCAATAGCTCGCCTGGCCGCACCGAGCGGAGCGCCGCGTCTGCCGCGCCTTCCCAAGTATTAAAGGCCTGCATTTCCTTGGTCCGCCGCGCGCCGGACAAACCCGCACGCAACAGGCCGATGATCTCACCCTGCGGCCGGCCGCGCAGATACTGGTCTTCGTACAGCATCACGCGATCGAACGCGCCGCCCAACAATTCGCCTTGGCGAATGATGTCGGTGTCGCGACGATCGCCTGCGACCGAATACACCGCCGACCGAACTTGCTGCGGGAACGGCTCGATCGCCGCCAGAATCGCCGCCAGCGACGACGGGTTGTGACCGTAGTCCACGATCACCGTTGCTCCGCCGACTTCGAATACGTTAAACCGAGCCGGTACTTTGTCCATTTGAGCGGAGAACGATTCGAGCCCAAGCCGAATTTGTTCGGCGGGCAGACCCAACGCCCAACAGGCGGCGGCCGCTGCCAGAACGTTCTCAACTTGGAACCCAATCCGCCCGTTGTACGTCAGCGGGATTCGATCCAGCGAGAGCAGTGTGAATTCGTACTCGCCTTCTGCCAAAGCAATCGCATGATCGCGCACAAACGCCACCCGTGCGTTTTCTGCCCGGCGCTGCATGATCAGCGGGTGGCTGCCATTCTTGGCAAAGAACACAGTTGTGCCAGGACAATGCTTGGCCATCTCGGCGACCAGCGGATCCTCGGCATTCAGCACCGCGGCGCCGGTCGGGGCGAGAGCCTCGACAATGCACCGCTTTACCTTCGCCAAGTTCTCGGTCGTTTGAATGTCGGACAATCCAAGGTGATCGCCTTCGCCAATGTTGGTAACGACCGCGATGTCGCACTTATCGAATCCGAGCCCAGCCCGCAAAATGCCGCCGCGAGCCGTTTCTAGCACCGCCGCGTCGACGAGCGGGTTCATGAGCACCGATTTTGCACTCGCCGGACCGCTGCAATCGCCTTCCTCGATCCGATCGCCACCTATGTAGATGCCGTCGGTGCACGTCATACCAACGCGTTTGCCGGTCGTGCCTACGATGTGAGCGATCAATCGCGTCGTGGTCGTCTTTCCGTTCACGCCCGTCACGGCGACGATCGGAATTCGTCCACTCTGCATCTCGGGGAACATCATATCGACGATTGCCCGGCCCACCGGCCGCGACGAACCGTGCGATGGCCGCAGATGCATCCGCAATCCCGGGCCAGCGTTTACTTCAATCACCGCCCCGCCCTGCTCTCGCAACGGGCGCTTGATATCTCGCGCGACGACGTCGACACCTGCGATATCGAGCCCGACCATCCGCACCGCATCCACGGCACGGCGAGCGATATCCGGATGCACTTCGTCAGTTACGTCTGTCGCCGTTCCACCGGTGCTCAAATTCGCATTGCGGCGAATCAAAACTTTCACGCCAGCGGGCACAACGGTTTCGGTTGAGTAGCCCTGCTCGGCAAGAACGGCGAGCGAGACCGCATCGAGCCGCATCTTGCTCAGGACCGTCGCGTGGCCATCGCTACGCAACGGATCTTTATTCACTTCGTCGACGAGCTCACGCACCTTCGTGGTACCGTTGCCGATAACCTGCGCAGGCTCACGCCGTGCCGCGGCCACCAGCTGGTAACCGATGATGAGCATCCGGTAGTCGTCGCCGGGAATGTACTGCTCCACGACGACGCCCGAGCCTTCTTCCTTCGCTGCCGCATAGGCAAGCGTGACCTGTTCCTTCGTCGAAAGATTTGTCGCCACTCCGCGGCCATGGTTGCCATCTAGCGGCTTCACCACGACGGGTAGCCCGAGCTCTTCTGCAGCAACCCAAGCGTCTTCCGCGTCGGTCACCGGTCGGCCATCCGCCACCGGCACGCCAACCGTCTTGAGTAGCTTACGCGTTAAATCCTTGTCGGAAGCGATCATCTCCGCGACAGCGCCCGATCGATCGGTTTCCGCCGCGTTGATCCGCCGCTGTCGCGAACCGTAGCCAAGTTGCACCAGGCTCTCCGTGTCGAGCCGAATGCATGGAATGTTGCGCGCTTGTGCCGCCGCGACGATCGCCGCGGTGCTCGGTCCCAAGCAAACATTGTGTGCGATGTCTTTGAGCTTCTCGACTTCGGCGTTCACATCGAACGGCCGATCGTGAATCGCAGCTAGCAACATCTCGAATGCCGTGTTGAGCGCGGCAATCGCGACTTGCTCGTCGGTGTACTCAATCGCTACCTTGTAGGTGCCTTCGACGGTGGTTTCTCGTGCGCGGCCGAATCCGACGGGCGTTCCGGCCAGCGACTGCAGTTCGAGCGTCGTATGTTCCAGGATGTGGCCCATGTACGTGCCACGCCGCAAGCGCTCGAAGAATCCACCGCGCTCGCCAACGCTGCAGCGATGCTCGATCATCGAGGGCAGCCAACCCATTAACCGCTCGTTAAAGCCCGGGATCATTTCACTCGAGGTGTCTTTAAACTCCTCCAGGTCGATCCAGACCTCCAAGCAAGAAAAGTTCGCCCAAACGTTGGGGCCCCTTAACTTCAAGACCTTTTGAATTTGCATAAACCGAGCGTTACCTCAACTCTTGATCCGTCAAAGATCGCGAATGCACGCGACTAGCTGCTGGCGAATGTGGAAAGATTGCCCCCCTACACCAGCGATCGGAGACTGCCCTCACCATTTGCTACGCGTTCGTCTATCGTAAGGTTCTTTTGGTAATCTGTGCAGGCGGAGCAAACTATGGTAACTGCGAAGCGCGTAGATCGCCATTAAGTGATGATTTTCGATCCATCACCGCCCTGGCAATAACCCAGCCCTTATAATTATAAATACCTCGACCGTTTCAAGCGGCTGGGAGAGTCCCAAATTGAGACATCCACCTGTTCCGTCCTATAGAACTCGCAATAACCGTGCCTGACTCGCCAGGAATTAATGAAGTCGGTCCGGTACCGTCACTTTGGCGGCAACAGGTCGATTCGCAGCTCACTCCCGGCGAACACGCGATCGCCAGTTTTGAGCCTGATTTAGACGCCGAACTACGGTTTTCCGGTGGTTTGGTCGTCCTGACCGATCGCCGCGTCCTGTCAATGACGCTTAGTCCGAGCCAAGGACAAACGGGCGAGCCCAAGCCTCATTGGCAATTCTGGTACTTACGCGATGTCGCGAATTTGCGACTCCGCGAATCCAGCGGAATGGGAGCGTTGGAACTCCTTGGCCACAAAGCCCTTGAGGCGACGTGGCAGTACACGGCGGCAAAGGCCACGGCAGCAAATCAGTTCCTACTGGCGTTTCAAAATGCGACGTCTGGGCCGGAAAAGAAATCCAAATCGGCGTCCCACGCCGCGCCCACGATTTCAATTTGCCCCTCCTGCGGAGCCGCAATTGAGCCGCCAAACGTGGTTTGCCAGGCCTGCACGCCAACCGCATCCCCACCGCCGGTCCGCTCGCTTTGGAGACTGTCGCGTTTTGCGAAGCCTCGCGCAGTCATTATTACACTTGGCCTAGTGCTCACGCTCGCCAGCACTGCAGCGACGCTGGTTGCCCCTTATGTCACAGCGTTGCTGATCGACAACGTTCTCACACCGCGCGAAAAAGGGCAGCTGGTCGAATTTAATCTCGTCATCTGGTATCTCTCGATCTTGGTTGGGTCGTCGGTGCTGGCTTGGATGCTCAATTGGGCCAAGACGTACACGCTTTCGACCGCCAGCGAGCAGATCGCGGGCGACCTTCGCAACGATACCTACGCCCATTTGCAACGACTCTCACTCGAGTTTTTCGGCGGCAAGCGCACTGGCGATTTGATCTCGCGAATTGGCAGCGACACCGACCGTATATGCAGCTTCCTGTCGTTGAACCTGCTCGATTTCATCACCGACCTCGTCCTGATCGTTATGACGGCCGTCGTTCTGTGGAGCAAAGACCATCGCATGGCCCTGTATGCGTTGTTGCCATTCCCGATAATTGCTTGGTTGACTCAGAAAGTGCGGGTCCGTTTGCGGCATGGCTTCGTGCGGGCTGGCGCGGCTTGGGCTGAAATGGTCAACGTGCTCGCTGACACAATCCCCGGTATTCGAGTTGTAAAAGCATTCGCGCAAGAGCACCGCGAGATCGATCGCTTCGCGAAACGCAACGACCACGTGCTTGCCGCGAATAACCGCGTGAACGTGTTGTGGTCGTTTTTCGGGCCGGTCGTCACGTTGCTCACGGACTTGGGCATGCTCGTAATCTGGGGCTACGGCGCGTGGCTCGTGTTTTATGGCACAGATTTCACAGTCGGCACCCTCATTTTATTTACCACTTGCATGGCGCGCTTGTACCTGCGGCTTGAATCGATGAGCAAGTTCCTAGCTGCGTCGCAGCGAGCGGCTGCTTCAACGCACCGCATCTTCGAAATCCTCGACCGCCGCGCGAACGTTGCCGAGCCGGTGCGCCCTGTACATCCTGGCAAACTCGAAGGCAAAATTGAGCTTCGCAATATCTCGTTCAAATACGGCACGCGGACCGTCATTCGCGACGTCAGCCTCGCCATCGAGCCCGGCCAAATGATCGGTCTGGTTGGGCCAAGCGGCGCCGGCAAAAGCACGCTGGTGAACCTCATTTGCCGCTTTTACGACGTGACGGCCGGCGCGATCCTCGTCGATGGGCATGACATCCGCTCGTTCCCGGTTGAGGAATACCGCAAAAACATCGGCATCGTCCTGCAGGAGCCTTTCTTGTTCTACGGCACGATTGCCGAGAACATCGCCTACGGCCGCCCCGAGGCAACCAGCGCCGAAATCGTTGCCGCCGCCCGTGCTGCCCGCGCGCATGAATTCATCCTTAACCTGCCTGATGGGTATGACTCGCTCGTCGGCGAACGCGGCCAGTCGCTCTCCGGCGGCGAGCGCCAACGCATTTCGATTGCCCGCGCGATCCTCACCGACCCGCGCATCCTCATCTTGGACGAAGCCACTTCCTCGGTCGACACCGAAACCGAACGCGAGATCCAAGAAGCTCTGCAGAATCTCATCGAAGGCCGCACCACGATCGCAATTGCCCACCGCCTCAGCACGCTGCGCCGTGCCGACAAGTTGGTGGTGCTCGAACAAGGCGCGATTACCGCCGTGGGCGCGCACGATGAATTGGTCGAAACTTCCGACACCTATGCTCGGCTCAATAACGCCAACCAGCAGGTGGCCGAAAGGATCGGCGCATGAGCAATAACGGTAATAAATCGTCACGGGAACCGCGAGTCTTTTCCCCGACGGAACACGCGGAAGCAATCGCACTCTCGGAGTTCGCGCTCGCCCGCGATGAGTGGGGCCAACTCGTATTAACAAGCGCCGTCAACAGCAGCCCCACCGCGGTCGCCCCGACCCCGCTGTTTCCGATCTCGGACCCCGAGCATTGGATTTCACTGCGTGGACCGGATGGCGTCGAGCTGGCTTGCGTCGAAGATCCAACGACACTCGCAGCCGAATCCCGCCAACTCCTTCAAGAAGAACTCGCCCGCCGAGAGTTCGTGCCGATCATCGAACGAATCGTCCGTGTCTCGGGCCAGATGGAGCCTTCCGAGTGGACGGTGGAAACCGACCGCGGCCTCACGAGCTTCGTACTCGAAAGTGAAGACGACGTCCGCCGCATAGGCGACGATCAAATCGTCATCGTCGATGCCCACGGCACGCGCTACCACATCCCAGACGTTAGCAAGGTCGACACCAAAAGCCGGCGCATCATCGAGTGGTACGTTTAGTACCCCGCCACTTTTCGGATCGGCCCGACCGCATACCCCGGATATTGTTGCCGCGCCGCAGCCGCCGCCTCGCCGCTGTTCACGCCGGCTTCCGTCACCCAGATTGGCCGGCCCGCCCCCTGCGGGTAGAGCGTCACTTCCCAAACCGATGTGACACCGGCCAGCACCGCCTGATTTAGCTGCACCTGAGCGATCTGATGCTGGATCTGAGCATCGCGCTGCCGGGCCGCCATCAGCGATTGCAGCATGAACGACTGCTCCGATTGACGATCGTATTGCTGCTCGCCGCTCGCCGCTATCCAGGCGTCCCAACCCGGCTTCAGCATCTGTTGGTCCTCTGGTGAGAAAAGAAAGGAAGGCACGCAATACTCGTCGCCGTTGTCCAACTCCATCATCACACCATCGAACGTGATGGTTTGCGGTTGTCCTTTGTTCGCGACTAACCAATCCTCCACCGCCGAGCGATCGTCGCGCTGCAAATGCTCGACGTGCGCGACAATCTTCGGCACGACCATCTGATAAATCTGCGGCAGGTTCTCGATGACGCGATCATTCACATAGATTTTGCCACGCTGTCGCTGCAACGTGATCTGCTTTCGCGCGTAGCCCACGACGCGCCCAACCAACTGCATGCCGTTGGCAAGTTTCCAGGTCTGCTGCTTACCGACGATGTTCTGCGATTCGTCAGCAGCCGCCTTGCTCTTGAGATACTCCTGGTCCGCCGGCGAAAGCGCGTCGATTGGCACCATCCCGAGTTCATGATCCGCACGCTGCAACACGACCGATTTATCGTTGAACGCGATCAAATCGGCATCGACTTTGTATTTGAGTGTTTTGTCCGTCCACGTGCGCGCGGACGCAGGCGAAGCCATCGCCGCAAAGCAGAGGGAAAGAAGCCCTACGCTAATTCGACTCGTCATTGCTCATCTCCAGCGATCTAATAGCTCGCCCGCGCTCCCGCCTGCGAAACTTGCTCCATTTTACATTGCCGCGGCGCTTTATCCGGCCGCCACCGCAAGAGCTTCGTGCCGTGCCGAAATCGCCCGCCGGTGAAGTGATCGTACTCCACTTCAACCACCAACTTCGGCGCGAGCGGTTCCCATTTCGTCGAGCGGTCCGTGCTCCATCGGCTCGGTCCGCCTGGTGCTTTACCGGTGAATCCGGGCGGCTCGATCAGCTTCTGAAGCTTTTTCGTGAGCGCCGCCTTTTCGCTACGTGCAATGCCGGACGTAAACCCAACGTGGTTCAGCAAGCCGTCTTCATCATAAAGACCCAGCAGCAGCGATCCCACGATTTTTGAGTTCGTCCCATACCGAAACCCGCCAACGACGCAGTCAACCGTGCGCTGCTTCTTGATCTTCTGCATCCCCGAACGATCGTCGGAGCGATATTCCACGTCCGCGCGCTTCGCAATGATCCCATCGAGCGCCTTGCCCGCAGACTTGAACCACTTCTTGGCCGTTTTGATGTCGCGCGTCGCCGGCGAGAGCTCGATGCGTTCCGGGCGCTTGAATTCGCGTTTGGCAAATGCCTCCAACCGTTTTCGACGCGCTTCCAACGCTTGCGCGACGAGCGGCCCGGAGCCGTCTTCCAACAAATCGAACACGATGTACGTGGCCGGCGTCTCCTCCGAGAGCTTCCGGACGCGGCTAGCCGCCGGATGAATCCGCATCAACAAATCGTCAAACGAGAGATGCTTCCCAACCGCGATCACGATCTCGCCATCGAGCACAAATTCCTTGGCCTTCAATTTCGCCAGCTCGGCGGCGACTTCCGGAAAATAACGTGTCAGCGGCTTGCCCGATTTCGACTGCAGCACGATCTTGCTACCATGCCGAAACGCAATGCACCGAAACCCGTCCCACTTCGGCTCATACTGCCACTCCCCTCCGACCGGAATTTCATCAACGGTCGAAGCCTCCATCGGCAACAGCGGCATTTTCAGACGGCGTGCGGACATGACGCATTACAACCAGAGCAATTTCGATGCCGCGCAATCACTTTCCGCTTGGCTCGAATACGTCCACACGATCGTGCATCGTGTACAGCCGAAAATAGTTATGCACCGGCACGAGTTCGCCGCTCGATTTATTGTCTTCCACGATCGGATTCTTCGCGTATTTCGTCCAATGGACGAGGTCCGTCGATTTCGCGATGTCCGTGTTCCAAGTCCGCGGCATCGCGGTTCCACTACCGCTTCCATGATAGATCGCGTAGTACACTCCCTCGTACTTCATCACCTGGTCGATCGCGAGCAAGTCCTTGTCGTACTCGCCCGGCCCCGTGCTCAGCACAGGCTCGTCTTGCAGGTTTGTCCATACCCCAGAAATTGGATCCTTCGATGTGGCTAGCCAATCACCGCGATCCAACCACTCGTAAAACAAATACCACGTGCCGTTCTCAAACCACGCCGTTGGCGTCCCGCACGGTTTTTTTGCAGGAGTCTTCCCATCGGCCGCGCGGACTTCGATCTCGCCATGCCAGTCCCACTTGATGCCGTCCTTGCTCGTCAGCAGTTCGGCGTGATTGTCGTGCTCCCCTTCTGCGAACATGTAATAGAGGTCGCCCTGTTTGGTGACGTTCACGTCTTCAACCCAATGATTGTGAACAAGCGGGTTCGTCGGCCACTCGGTCCACCGCAAACCATCGTGCGAGGTCGCATACCCCAAATACTTACGGTCTTCCCGCTTCCCGTCGTACCCCGTATACCACAGCCGATATTCGCCACCCTCGGCCAAGATCCATCCCCGCTCGCGGATCTTCACATCCCAGTGCCCCTCCCCTTGAGCCGTGAAAACCGGGTTCTTGCCCACGATCGGCTCCCAATGAACGAGCTCGTCCGGGAACTCCGCGGCCGTGTTCGACGTCTTATCTTCTCCCCGCGTTTGCTCGACCGGGGGCCAAGAACTCGCCGCGAGTAGCGAAAGCCCCAATAGCAACGACAGTGGGTGTCGGCAGATTCGATTCAACTTTGTCACGGGATTATGCATACAATTCATCCGTGAAGAAACAGCAAGGGTGGACGCTCCCATCGGCCGCTACCAATTAAACGGCCTGGGCAAACTAATTGTGTCGCGAAAACTGTGCGTTCGCAATCAAGGAACCCGCGGCCGACAATGTGTCGAGAATTGCAAACTGCCCCCCCGGCTGGTACAACGGAATTGGCTTATCACCGTGCCGTTGCGTCAGGCGCACGTCTTATCCCAATTCATAAATAGCAGATCATGGAACAGCTTTCCGCCGACAATGCCTTTGCGGCAGTCGAGTTTGCCGAGAACCCGGAGCCGCGCGTTCCCTGCGTGCTGATTGTGGATACGTCCACGTCCATGCAAGGCCCCCGCATTGATGAGCTCAACAAGGGTCTTCAATCGTACAAGCAAGAGTTGCTCGCCGATCCACTCGCCTCGAAGCGTGTGGAAGTTGCCATCGTAACTTTCGGTGGCCGAGTCACGCGGATGGTCGAGTTCACCACCGCCACCAGCTTCGAGCCCCCTGCTCTGCAAGCCATTGGCGGCACGCCGATGGGCGAAGCCATCGGCACCGCGCTCGATATGATTGAAGAGCGCAAAGCCAGTTACCGCGAGCACGGCATCGCGTACTATCGCCCCTGGGCGTTTCTCATCACGGATGGCGAACCGAACGACCACTGGAAGCCGATCGTCTCGCGCGTTCACGCTGGCGAGAAGGGCAAGTCCTTCTGCTTCTTCGCCGTTGGTGTGGAAGGGGCCGATATGAAAGTGCTCGAGGAAATCTGCGTTCGCAAGCCGCTGTGGCTGCAAGGCACGAAGTTCCGCGAGCTCTTCAGCTGGCTCTCGAATTCTCAACAGGCCGTCTCACGTTCTTCGCCCGGCGACGAAGTGCCGCTCGAAGATCCAACCACCGGGCCAACAGGCTGGGCAGCAGTATAGGTGCCGACCCGTGTGGCGACACATTGCCCAAAGCTTGCAAGGTCCTAGCCACGTGGCTGGCAATATCCCGTGCCAGGACACCCACGCCGTGCAAATCGTCGGCGAAGGTCCCAAGCACACGCTCATCGCCTGCGTTGCCGATGGCGCCGGCAGCGCCAAGCACAGCGAAGTCGGTTCTTCGATCGCTTGCCAAACGGTCGTCGAGCATGCCACAAAGTTTTTGGAAGCCAATAACCTCGCCGACATGCAGATGGAGGATGCCCTCATCTGGTGCGACGAAATCCGGAAACGCATCGCCGTCCAAGCCGAGGACCGCAGCTGCACCACCCGCGAATTCGCCTGCACGCTGCTCACCGCGATCCTTTCGCCCGAGCGATCGGTCTTCTTCCAAATCGGCGATGGCGCGATCATCCTCGGCAACGATGTGCTTTACGGCGTCGTGTTCTGGCCTCAGGAAGGCGAATACGCCAACTCCACGAATTTCGTCACGGGCGATCAGTATCACAAGCAGATCGAGTTTATCACCACGACAGCGTCGCACTACACCAAAGTAGCTTTGCTGTCAGATGGAATTGAACGCCTCGCGCTCCGTTTCGATACCCAAATCCCACACATCCCATTTTTCGATCCACTGTTCCGCGCACTCCAAAACACGAACGACGTGAACGGACTAAACGAAGGCCTGCGTAGTTTCCTTGGCTCCGACTCGATCCACCATCGCACAGACGATGACAAGACCCTCATCCTCGCAACCCGGTGCGCCGACGGTGCTGCTTGACTCCATCTGTCGATCAGTGCCCATTGGCGCGCTGATCGGTAGAGGGGGCGAGGGCGCTGTCTACGAAGTGCAAGGTGATCCCACGCTCGTAGCGAAGGTCTATCACAAGCGCCCGCTTGCCGAAGACCAGATCGCGAAAATGCAGGCGATGGTCTCCGTCTGGTCGAGCCCGTTGGAGACGATCGCCGCCTGGCCGCGTTCGATCTTGTACGATCCGACCAGCCGCAAGCCATGCGGTCTGCTCATGATTCGAATGGATGATGCCAAGCAGCTCCACGAGCTGTATGGCACGACGAACCGCCGCCGTCACTTTCCTGAAGTGGGCTGGCATCACATGGTGCTGGCCGCCCGCAACGCCGCCGCGGCGTTCCAAACGCTCCATGCGGCGAATATCGTCGTCGGTGACGTCAACCAAGGTAATTTGCTGGTCGACAAGCGGATGTGCGTCCGCATGATCGACTGCGACTCGTTCCAAATCAATTCCAACGGCCGCATCTTCTCCTGCCCCGTCGGCACTCCCCACTTCACGCCGCCTGAGCTGCAGTCGCAAAAGCTGCGCGATGTGCAGCGCTCACCCAATCACGATCGCTTCGGCCTCGCGATCCTGATTTTCCACCTGCTGTTCGTCGGCCGCCATCCATTTGCAGGCCGTTACCGGGGCCCCGGCGATCTTTCAATTGAAAAGGCGATCGCCGAACGCCGCTTCGCGTTCTCGAAGAATCGCAACGAAACGCTCGTGGATCCACCGCCGGCCTCGATCCTGCTTGAAGACCTGCCTCCCAACATCGGCGCGCTGTTCGAAGCCGCCTTCCGCAGCAACGGAAACGACAACGCCCGCCCCACGCCGCTTCAATGGGTGCAAGAACTCGAAGGCTTGATGCGATTCCGGAAGGCATGTCGCTTCGACCCGATTCATATTTACCCCGCGCAGCTCGCTGATTGCCCGTGGTGCCGCATCGAAGACACCGGCGGCCCTGCCTTCTTCGTCCCCGCCGGCGGCGCGACCGGCGTCACCGCCGATCGCCTCGCCGCGCTCGACGACCAAATCCTCGAGCTCAAAGACGTCCGCTTCACCGAACTGCCGGCCGGTCGCCTCGAAATCCCCGAGATTCCGGCGATCCGCTCCACCAAAGCCACCGGCCGCCGAACGATGCCCGAGTGGGTCTCCGCGTTCATGGTCGCCACGTGGGTCGGTTGCTTCGCGAGCATCTTCATCCCCGGTCAAAACGGCCTGATCACATTTATTACGAGCTGGGCGCTATCGATGCTGCTCGCCATTCCACTCATCTTCGGCAAGCAAGCCCACGAACGTCGAAAGGCGCGCGAAGAATTCACCGACTGGCTCAGCAAGAGCCTGCAACAGCTCGAGAACCTCGCCGAAACAATCAAGAGGCAGCATCAACTTCGCGAGGCCGGCTTCGATACGTCCAACGACGATCTCAAGAAAGAGACCTACACCTACCATCACGCCGAAGCCAGCCTGCAAGACTCCATCGTCAACCAGCGTGAAATGCAGAAGGCTGACTACCTCCGCGGCTTCTCGATCCGAGACAACCTCAGCACCATCTCCAACGTCACCCAATCGCAAGTGACGATGCTCGAATCGTTCGGCGTCGAATCCGCGAACGACGTCGAACAGCTCCGCCTGTACGGCATCCCCGGCATCGACGGCGAAACCCAAATGGAGCTCATGCAGTGGCGCCGAAGTGTCGAGCCCGGCTTCAGGTTTAACCCCGAGCACGGCATCACGCTCGCCGATGTCGGCGCCGCGAAAGAAATCGCCATCCGCCGTTTCAAAATGTCGCAAGCCCGCAAGATCCTCACCGCGGCCCGCCAGATTGAAACGCAAGCCGATGTCGGCGCCGCCGAATTGGCCCGCGCCTGCGATATGTTCGACGACAACGTCGAACGCTGGAAGAACACCGCGAAGCAGTACAAGGATTCACAAAGCCGCCGCCGCCGCGAGGAACGATTAATCAATCAATCCGCTGGCGTGATCCTCGGCCTGGCACTCACCGTCCCGTTCGTAATCGGATTCCTGTTCTTCCTATTCCACCGGTAAGAATGGCCGTGGCGTCGCTCGGTGGTAAACTCACCAAGCCGAAACGGCGATAATCTCATCAAAGCTCGTCATCCCGCCGATCAATTTTGCCGCCGCATCATCGCGCAGTCCGGGGATCTTCTTTTCCCGCGCGAGCCGCGTGATATCTCCCTCATTGCCCGATTCGACGATCTTGCGGGCCAAATCTTCATCGATCGGCAGCAATTCGAATAACCCCACCCGCCCCTTGTAACCGCGCCCATTGCACTTCGGGCAACCCTTCGGCTCGTACACGGTCGAGTTCGCCGCGTCCGGCCGACCGACGGCCGCCGCTTCCGCCGCTGTCAACCGCCGTGGCTTCCGGCACTCCGGGCAAAGCTTCCGAGCCAGCCGCTGCGCAATGCACAGCCGCACAGTCGCGGCCACCTGAAACGGCTCGAGCCCCATGTCAATCAATCGAGTGATCACGCCCGCCGCCGAATTCGTGTGAATCGAGCTGAACACCAAGTGCCCCGTGAGCGCAGCCTTGATCGCCACGTCAGCCGAGGCCGCATCGCGAATTTCGCCGATCATGATCACGTCCGGATCGCTTCGCAAAATATTTCGCAGCACCGAATCGAAACTCACCTTGTCGGCCGAATCAACTTCAATCTGCGCAACGCCCACGATATCGAACTCAACGGGGTCCTCGACGGTAATAAACCGCCCGGGATGATTCGCCATCCGATGCCGTAACGCCGCGTACAGCGTCGTCGATTTCCCCGCCCCCGTCGGCCCGGACAGCAAAATCATCCCCTGCTTCTGAGCCGTATATTGGGCGAAAGTCCGAGTCGCCATTTCGCTCATGCCGAGCCTACTGAGCGTCAGCTGCTCTGTCTGCACTGCAAGCAACCGCATCGTCAGCCGCTCGCCGTGTGTCGTCGGCAGCGTCGCGGCGCGAATATGAATCCGCCGCTGCTGCGGTCCCAAGCATTGAAAGAATCGCCCGTCCTGAGCCATTCGCCGCTCCGCAATATCCATCTTCGCGAGCACTTTGTACCGGCTGATAATCGCGTTATGAATCGTCTTCGGCAGCTTCCGCAGCGTTTCGAGCACGCCGTCCACGCGCAGCTGCACGAGCGTGATGTTCTCTTCCGGATCGATATGGATATCCGACGCGTTCCGCTCGAACGCAATCTCCATCAGCTCGTCGCACAGCGCCACGACATCCGTATCCTGCGAATCGGCGACCTTTCCCTTCTTCCGGCTGAGTGCCGCAACAATCCCCCCTAACTTACTACGCGTCTCATCCTCATCATCATCCGCCACCCGCGCAACAGTGGTATCTGCAGTCGTGATTTCGAGCCCCGGCACATACGCCGCGATGGTCCACTCCTGCGAATCGGCCCGCCGCACGCGATGCGTCGGCATCAAATTCCCGGCCGCCGCCCACTTCCGGAGCTTCTCCATCGTGAACGGACCATAAGTTTGGCCGTCGCCAATCTCAAAGAACCACTGATCAGTCATAAAAAAGGAAAACTAAGACTGGGTTTAAAGAGATTACTACCGTAATCATACACTCAACGCGGCTCGAAAATAGCGACGCTTGTGCCTATCCTTCCGACTCGCCGGGCCTTGCACGATCGGCCATCGATGGCCAGAAAAACACTCGGTAAGCCCGCCAGCCTCGGCGACCGTTTCCCCCTCCCGGCTTTTCTTTGCAAACCCGGCTCGATCTGCTACCATCGGATTGGACGAGGCTGCAGGGGGAAAGACCATCCGCTTGCAATGATTTTTGGAACCGAGAATATGTGTAATCGATCAGCGGCCGCGCCCAAACTCTGGGCTCGGCACTCCATCGTTAATTCGCTCACGCTCGCGGCGTTGGCGTTCTCCTTTATCGCCGGCTTGGCGAACACTGCCCCGGCGATTCTCGTTTACGACCGCAACGCGGCCGTAGCCTACGCCAACGCTAACTACAACAAAGTTGTCAGCGACGGCTACTTCTACGCCACCTCATATCCGGCCACCTATTACGGCCCGGGGCAGCCGGTACCGGCGGGTGTAACCGGCGACGATTGCGCTCACTTCGTCTCCAGCGTTCTTGGTACCCCCGCGGGCGGATTGACCATCCCCAATCGCGCCGGCACCTACGGCGAACCCGGCGCGGCCCGGCTCGACGAACTGTTGGTCGGCAATTCCCTCGGAGGCTACGGCACCACATATAAGTATGGCACGCTCGTTTCATCCGTCAGCCAACTCACCCCAGGTGATGTCATCGGCTACAACTGGGACGCCAGTAGCGGTGGAGACATGAGCACCATCGATCACACCGCCGTCTATATCGGCAACGGGCAGATTGATTGCCATTCCAATTCCCGTTCCGGCGCCAACTGGACTCTTGGCGGCGCCGGCGACTATTTCTTTATTCACATCACGCTTCCCGACAGCATCGTGCCCACCGCGCCGAGCAACGTTTCGCCGGCAGCGAGTACGGTCGTTTCTAGTTTCACGCCGACGCTTTCCGCCAACGCTTTCAGCGATGGCGCGATTGGAAGCACGCAAATCGCCGCCCAGTGGCAAGTCTCAAATGGAAGCACCGTCGTCTATGACAGCGGTACGGACACAACCCATTTGCGGACATTGACTGTCCCCGCCGGCAAACTTTCCGCCGGCACCAGCTACACCTGGAGAGTTCGCTACGAAGATAACTACAGCGGCTGGAGCGCCTATTCAACCTCGACGTCGCTTATGACCACTCTCCCAGGCGACTACAACGCAGACGGAGTCGTCGACACTGCGGACTACATCACCTGGCGTAACAATCCCCTCCAATTTGGTGGATCGCCCGATGGATACAACACGTGGCGAGCCAACCTCGGAAACAACACCGGCAGCGGCACGGCCATAGGATCCGGCTTATCGACATCCGCCGTACCCGAGCCCGCCGTCGGCGCCTTGCTGATAATCTGCTCGCTTTGCGGCGTATCATTTCGTCGCCGCTGAAAATCGCCGTAGGTCAGCTTTAGCCTGACGCCGCCTGCCAACGCATATTGCCGCCAGCCAATTAGTTTTGGTAAAAGCTGCGCCATGCGACGTGCACTTCTAATGCTAGTATGCCTCTCCGCAGCCGCCGGCTGCCACACCGCTGGCCCGCGCAAGCCGCCAGATCAAGTCACCGATCCAGATAAGCTCGAGTCGATTCAAAGCATGAGTGCTGCGGAGAAAGAGGCTGCTCAACAGCTGAATAAGTGGTAAATCGACGGACGCGCAAATAACGCGGCTCGCCGACAAAAACCAAGAATCTCTTTGATTCCGACGTAACACCTCAGCCTTCGAGCGTAATACAAGGCGGGGGAAGAAATAACTTAGGCGAATTCCTTCTCGTTGCGATTTGCTCTGCGGGTGACTGTCATGATTACTAAAGTCCTTACTCGGGCATTCCTCGGACTCTCCTTACTGGGATTCGTCGCCGCTCACGCATCCGCCGAACCAATAAGAATCTTCAAGTTCGCTCAGAAGCACGTTGCCCCGCTCGCGGCCCTGCAGGAAGCAGCGAAATTGATGGATCAACGCGGCGGCCCGGTCATCTCGCAGCCCGAGTTGGATATTTTCAAGAAGATCGCAGCCGGCCACGCCGACCAATGCGATACCGTCGAAACAATACTCACCGTTTCGAGGATTTCAGATCCGAAACAGCGTCAGGCGTACACCAAAAAAATCAACACGATCGTCGAGGGCGCCCGGAAAACGATCAAGGGATTCACGAAGGACACCGACAAGGCCGCGGTCCTCGGTCACTACCTGCAAGAGCAATGGCTGCGCGGTGGTTATGTAGACGGCCAATTCGAGATGGTGCCCCTGCTGAACAAGGGAACCTACAATTGCGTTTCGGCTGCAATCTTATACCTTGCGGTCGGAGAACAACTCGGGATCAAACTGGTCGCCGAAAATGCCCCGGATCACGTTTTCCTGCGGATGGGCAACGTCTCCATCGAGCCGACGACCGGCTACATCTACTACCCAGACGAACGCCTAAAACACTTCGACGAACTGTGGGCCGCAGCAGACCCCGTCGAGAAGCTGGTCTTCAGCAACAAGCAATATCAGCCGCTCGACAAGATGGGCCTGATTGGCATGATCTATTACAACCGAAGCATCGCCCCAGCGAACCATGAAGATCAGGCAACCGCCGCGGCTCTCAAGGCCTGTTGCATGTATCCGAAGAGTCCGAACTGCGCAAACCAGGCCGGCGCCTACCTCTACAATTGGATCGCCGACTGCGTAAACCGCAAAGATATCGCCAAAGGCCGCAAGATCGCGATTATCTTCGGACAACTATACGGCGACAGCGAGTCCAAGAAATACTTCGCGAAGCCGCTAGGGCTGACGAATTGAACTAGTAGCGGAGGAGGGACTCGAACCCCCGACTCGCGGATTATGATTCCGCTGCTCTAACCAACTGAGCTACTCCGCCGCAGGCCCCAGGCGGCCAACGAATTCTCGATTATCCGAGTCTACCCGCACGTCGTAAAGCCCCTCACGAACCAATTGAAAACCTGGTTCCAAGTCCCCGCTATTCATTTCCCGCCACGCATCGCCACGACAAGCAATCCCAGCGCACACGCGGTCACCGTCGTCGTGACGATGATCGCCCGCATGCTGAATCGATTCGACCAGCGAATCCTCGCCAACGCGCATGAATTCGCCGCTACGATCAGCACAAACAACCAGTACGGCAACAGGATTGCGGGGTTCTGCCCGCGCACCCAGCCGATTCCCCACAGATTCGGGAACCGCTCGACGTGGGATCTCAACGATTCACCCATAAACTCGTCAGTCGAATACGTAGTTAAAAGATCGAACTGCCCGGAAACCCCTTCCGACCGCGTGATCTTCACTCGCCCGGGCGTCGAGATGAGCTCCAGCGGCTTGGTTGCAACGCGGGTTCGAAAAAGATCGGTCCGCCAATAACTCCGCACCCACAACGCGATAACGAACAACGTCGGCACAAAGCAGAACACGACCCAACCAAGTCGCAGCCACCAACCTAGCCGAGCACTAGCCATTCGGTGCGCCCCAGCGCTAAGGAGCAGTTTTCGCGCGCCGTAGCCCTCTGCCAGCGCAAACGAGCACAATCACCCCGTGCAGAATTTGAATGCCGCCGATCGTCCACAGCAAACTAAACGTCGAATCCGAGGCCACGTTGAATTGCTCCTCCGGCGGCACTTTCTGCATCGCTTCCACCATCGCGCTCGATCAGGCCGGCGGCATCGCCAAATAAAAAATCCCGAACAAAATCGCAGTCACGCCGCTCACACACACGATTTTCCACAGCCGCACGTCGGACGTTGCCATATCGGTTCGACCTCAAAGGAAATCGTTTAAGACCGCGAAAAGTATGCCAGCATACCGACGAGCAAAGCGATCGCCGTCATCAGCACCAGCAAAGTTCGCATCGTAAATCGCCGCGGTGCCCACGCCAACGCGCCGGCACTCGCGAGAACTAGCGCCAACAACCAATGCGGAAAAACCAGCGCTACAAGTTGCGGTCGCTCGTCCCACCAATTCACGCATAGTAGCTCCCTGCCATCAAGAGGCTCATCAACCGCGCGACTGCCAATAAAGTTCCCGTTCGGATCGTAGAGCTTACTTATAGTTAGTACACCATTCTGGGAGCTAATCGTAAAACTTGTCGACGGTCGGCCATATCCGGCGCCGTCCGCCCACCAGTAACTCCGCGCCCAAAGCGTTAATACCAACACGGTCGCGCTGCCGCAGCCCACCGTCCACCCAAGGCGCAGACCTCGCCAAACGTACGCTTTCGCAGTGCCATTCATAAAGAAATTCGCTACGCCGCGCCGCCTCTAGCGCCCCATTCTCGACCGCAAAATCCCAACGAGCTTTGTCGTAAACGGCCTCCGCCAAACAGGCGACTGTTCTTGTTAAGGCGAAAGCTTACCGCTTTCCCGGAAATACTCCTCTGGAATCGCGCCTTGATAGCCGTGATAGTCGCCGGTCTCAAAGCACCGTAACGTCCAACGTTCACCCTCTTTAGCGACACGCTCTTACGCTTCTCAATCGCATCCACACGAGCCCGATAGAACTCCACCGGTTTCTCCAACGGTTTTCCGTCGACACTCGAAACGCTAAAAATCAACGACCCATCTTTGGCAATCCCCGGCGGATATTGCCATACACCTTCCGCCGTGATCATTTGTTCCAGCGGAACGCCCAGTCGACCGATCAGCCGCACCGACTCGCCAATCTCATCGACGCGAACGTCGATCGTCGCCGGTTTATCCTTGGCGTCGATTTCGCCAAACCAAAGCGCAACAAGCAACAACGCCAGCGCCGTCGCAACGTGTCGGCACATGCTCCCCCTTTCATCGATCGGTGATATCACAGCGCCCGCGCAGGCGCTACGACCAACTCCGATCGTTATAGCCGACACACTCGTAGTCGCCAAAGAAAATCCGCCGCGCGCACAAAACCTACATTTTTTTAA
>JABDGM010000051.1:0-11142 GCA_013286045.1 Planctomycetota bacterium
CCCTTCGCACATTTGAGAAAACGATTCGCCGAAACGATCTTCACCAGAATTCAGCAAGTCGCCAATCCACCACGGCCCCGCACGTTGACACCACAGCGCGAATTGCAACGGACCCTTCCATTCCCCCAGGTCGGGTTTTCCGCCAATGCGAACGCCAACCGAAGTGAAATGGAAAGGCCCAACGGAGAGCTTCTGAATAGGTGGCATGATTGTAGAGTCGGAAGCGGCGCGGCGCGAGTCAAGCCCCGCCGAGCATGCTGTTCAATTGTGAGTGCCAGAAAGGCTAGATAGGATAAAGCGGAATGCCCGACTCGCACCAATCACCGACACCCTGGGGTCAGTATCCGCAAACCCGCCTGAGACGATTGCGCCGATACGATTGGTCGCGGCGGCTCGTGGCAGAAAACGAGCTCCGCCCAAACGACCTGATTTTGCCCCTTTTCGTGCATGAAGGCGAAAAGCGGCAGGAACCAATCCCCTCGATGCCAGGCGTTTTTCGCCTTTCCATCGACCTCCTCACAGAAACGGTGGGGCACGCAGCTTCTTTAGGAATTCCGGCCGTCGCCTTATTTCCGGCCACCGATCCGGCCAAAAAAACTGAAGACGCCGCGGAAGCTATCAACCCGCAAAACCTCATTTGCAGGGCCGTTTCCGCAATAAAACAAGCCCACGGCGATGCGATTGGCATCATGTGTGATGTGGCGCTCGACCCTTACACGAGCCACGGCCACGACGGCTTGATTCGTGACGGTTATGTCGTAAACGACGAATCGATCGACGTCCTCTGCCGGCAAGCAATCGTGCAAGCCGAAGCTGGCTGCGACATCATCGCCCCTTCCGACATGATGGACGGTCGCATCGGCCGGATTCGCCAAGCGCTGGACGAGGCGGGTTTCGATCGCGTCGGCATCATGGCCTACGCCGCCAAGTACGCCTCCGCGTTTTACGGCCCGTTCCGCGACGCCGTAGGGTCCGCCACGAACCTCGGACAGGGCGACAAGCGAACCTACCAAATGAATCCCGCGAACTCCGACGAGGCCCTCCGCGAAGTGGCGCTAGATCTCGCGGAAGGCGCCGATATGGTCATGGTGAAGCCTGGAATGCCCTACCTGGACATCGTCCGCCGCGTAAAGGACGCATTTTCAGCTCCTACATTCGCGTACCAGGTTAGCGGCGAATACGCCATGCTGTGTGCGGCCGCAGCGAACGGCTGGCTTGATCGAGAGAAAACGATGCTCGAAAGCTTGCTCGCATTCAAACGCGCCGGTGCGGACGGCATTCTCACTTACTTCGCCGTAGCCGCGGCCGAGCATCTCCAGGGTTGATCTTGCTCCCCTGCCCCTCACTTTGTAAAAGACCGCGCATCACAGCTCGCTCTCAAGTAGCCATTTTTGGCTACAACCGCGCTAATCGGTTCAACCACAACACCGATTCAGTGAGCATTCACAATTGCGGTGAATGTACACCGTAAGTGGCTTTTCTGTAATGACTTGCGACTTACTCGCCGCCAATGTCTCACCTCGATTGTGAGACGCATCCCACCGTCGCGCGGCACCCTAAAACTTTTTGGTCGACGCAACACGTTGGCCGTCTAGCTCTTAGAGCAAACTGCCTCTGCAGGTGCCCATGGTGGCACACCAATCGCTTTAGCGGACGCCGGATCAGGCTGCGACCGCACGGTGCGATTCGCAGTGAGGCCGAGAACCATCAGGCAAAAGTTCTCGTGAGTCATTCGGACGGACTCGGGAAAGGATATGCATCAATGAGCCATAGACAACAATACGAAGCGAACGACGTGGAATACGGGACGGAAAGTATTCGATCGAATGATCGGTTCGAATCGTCGCAGCGAAATCGGCCAACCATGAACCGACGCCGCGGCAAGACTCCTACATCATTCAACGGAATTCATCGGCGGCGACGTCGCAAGATGGCTTGGTAGCGCGCAGGGTCTAGCCTTAGCTGCGCCCGAGCGTTTGCGCGTGCGTCGCTAGTTTTGTGCGCTCAGCGAGCCTTGGCTTGCCGGTGCATAGTGCGCGGTTAGTCTGTCTGCCGTGCGGGTTACTGCGATCAAGAGAAAGAGAAGGGGACAGCTTGGGTCAGCGTCGTGGTCTGGAACACCAGGGCGGTCAACTAAGCATGGTTCGTGTAGGTGGAGATGCTATTTGCGGGCAGCAGATGACTTACCGCTAAGAATATGCGTGCCCGCAGTTGGCGGCGCGGCGCGAGGCGGGAGAAAGACTTGATGGGCCATTTAGATGAGTGAATTGCAGCGGAGTTCGCCGGCGGTGCTGGTGTCTCCCGAGATAGGCGTTCCCGCAAAGCGCCGATCTGCGGTGGACTTGCACACCTGCCTGGTCGTGTCGACCTCGGCACGTCGGGCACAGTTGTGGGTGCGTGCCGCCCACGAAGAACATTGGACCACGATCGTTTGCACGACGGCCGATGATGCGAACAGACAATCTGTAAGAAATCGAATTGACCTGGCTTTGATTGATTTGCAGGCGGCATCGAAAGAGTGCGAGGTATTACTGAGGGGCTTGGTGGAACAGTTGGCCGCACGCAAGGGGTCGTTACTGGCCGTGTGCGGAAAACCAGAAGACTTGTTGGGTGAAGTGTGGTCGCGGCAGTTGGGTGTGTGGATGTATCTGCCCGGCGTCGATAGCCAAAGCGACATCGCTTTATTGTGCGGCGAGGCACGAAACATTTTGAAAAAAATTAGCGATCACGCGGCTTACTCGGGCGGTTAGCTGGTATCGAGCAGACAAAAGATTATCGAGGGCGTCGGAAAACGGTTGAAGGAAGAGCGTGAGGCGGGTAGGTCGAGCGCTTGCAACTGTTACGGGACTATTTGAAAGGTTTCAAACGATATGGCGCCCTCCACGAGATTCGAGTTGGACGACCTGGACGGCGATGAGGGTATGGCATCGTCCGGCCGTGGGACAACGCCAGAGCTATCGAACAACCGAGTGCGCAGCGCTCATGTACGAAAGCAGGCACGGCGAAACCGGTCGAGTGAAGTCGCAAAGCGAGGAATTCACCGGCGTCGAAACAAGAGGGTGTCGTGGTAGAGCGATTGCCGCACAGCAATCGAGCTTCCACTGAGTGTAGGTACGACAAGCAGTAGATCGAAGAAGCAGAGAAACAATTCACTAGTTGTAAGTTTTTTGACCGACACGTCGCTTTGCCCCGTCTGCGTGGATGTGGCATGGAACGTAGCTTCACGAGATTCATTTAGCGGCGCGGTCGATATGAACGCGGCGGCCACAGAGAAACACAAGCCTTTAACAGGAACTCAATGATGCGATTGCACCGTATGACTTTTCGGCCTCTATTTGCCGCGCTACTGATTGCCACAATGGCTATGGTGGCAGCTCCGGTCCGAGCTGCTTTCATCGACCTGACGCCGTCCGGTGGTAGCAATTCATCTTCGTCTGTGTCGCTGGCAGACCTAATCTCCGGTGCCGTCTCTGGCATCACGGTAGGCGACAAGGTCTTCACCGGCTTCAGCTATTCAACCTTGAGTGCTGATATGCCGAAGGCCGTAAGTGTTTCTGTGGAAGGCTTCAAAGACATGAATGGAAATTGGGGCGTAACGTTCCAAGGTGCTTTTATGGATTTGCCGGGCGGGGACCCATCGTCAGACGCCCAGATTGGCTTTGACGTCGCCGTAAATGCTACGGGAATTGCGAATGGTCTTCGCATTAGCGATGCTCACCTCTTCTTAGACGGTGCCAACGTGGGTGGTCCTAACTCGTCGTTCATCGTAGATGAATCGTTCGCGCAACAGTTCCCCAGTTTGCCGCCGCTCGTTGCTCAAGTTACAACCTTTGGTCCTGGAATTACGAAGTTGAGCGACTCGGCTAATTTGAACCCTCCTGTTAAAATGTTGCACGTATTCAAGGATATTAACGCGATTGCTGGCGCTGGTTCAATCGCACCCGCACGCGGCACGGTGATCAGTCAATCATTCTCGCAAACGCAGATCGTTCCAGAACCAGCGGTTGCGGTGCTTTCGCTACTGGGCATGGTCGGATTTGTGTGTAAGCGAAACCGTCAGCGCGGCTAAGCGTCGGCCGTAAGAATTCGCAAAAGCAACCTGCGGGAAGCGTCTCTGCCGAGGAATCGGCCTGGGGCACCTCCCGCAGTTTTTTTGCGCGCCGTCATTTGCTGAGCTTAGAAACATCTACGGCCGCAGTCTTCGCAATCGGCCGGCGTAAGCGGATCAGCGGATCACCAAACAGGTGATACATTCGCACATGCTCGAGGCGTTCGCTTGCCAAATCCACCGGCGCGGGACTCAGCCCATTCGCCATGGAATCAAACGACGATCGCAGCTGATCGTCTCCCACGGGAAGAAGAGTTTTGCGTTCTGCCTGCCGTATCGTATCGCCGAGAAGCTCCGTCCGATCTCTGAAGCACGCCCGCAACAGCTCGCAACCCAGAACCGTATTCCCGTAGGGCATCGTGACGCGCGTCGCCGCGATTACCGCGACGGGACCTTCTGTCGCATCGAGTAGCTCTTCCGCCAGGCAAGTGTGAGGCGCATCCATCGCCCCCGTATAGCAGGCGACTAAAACCGCCAGAGGGCTATGGCCGCAGCAATGCAGCTGCGGCACGTCTCCTACCGACAGAATCGACTCGCTGCCTGTTGCAGTTTTGACGCGATCGAGCTCCGTCACCCAGCCATGTCCCAAGTACACCCAGGCCAAACTGCCTTCGTTAATTTGCTGCCTGGCTCGAGTAGGGAAATTCGCCAGCAACCTCGCCGTCTCGGCTGTCGGACTTTCCGGGTGAATGTGCGCCGTGACATAGTCCGCAGGCACGGTTTGCGTAATGATTTGGCGAGCCGCCGCTTCGATCAGTGCGTCGGTCACCACACCAAATCCGCCGACGCCCGAAGCGATGTTCAATTTCTTTTCCCAATCGCCGTGCTCAGACTGTCGTTCATAATCCAACGTCTTCTTCAACACAGTCGCCAGCTGCCCGATCGTCGTCACCGGAATACGACCCATGGCCAAATCCGGAACGTCGTCGCCATCGAGATCAGCGTAAGGCGCATCCGACGCGATCCGCGGTTCCGAGCCCCACTTCACATTGACCTTGGCAGGCAAATAGTTTGTGGGAGTCGTGTTCAGTGATCGCGATTCTCCGCCAGACGACACGCGCGGCGCGTCCCCAATGAGCAGCAGATACTTGAGACTTCCAGAGCCGCTGGCCTGGCGCACCAATTCGCGTAGCCGAGCTGCCGACGTCGGCGGACTGATTACCTGAATTTCATGCCCTTGAGATCGACGATACTCTTGCCATTCCACAAGTGCAGGCTGAAACGCCGTCGGGCAGACAACCAAAGTATCGGTGGCCGCGCGTGTTGCTTCACCACAGAAGGCGAGCAGCGCGAGGCACGGAAGAACGAAGCCGCAGCGAAAGGTCGCGCCCGAACGCAAGTTGAGTCGGCCGGACCTAAGCATCGAACACAATTCCAGGCCACGCGAAGTGAAAACGCTGCCGAACGCTGGCTTGGTCCGGCGGGGAATTATGTCAGTCACTCCGTCACAGTTCAACAGCGAACTTCGGCCGAAATAGTGTTGTCGACAAGAGCTTCCCGCCTCTGGGATCAAGACCCTAGCCGCTGGTGCCGCGGCCGTATTAAACTGGAACTGTACAAACGCGGGCGTAACTCAGTTGGTAGAGTGCTAGCTTCCCAAGCTGGATGTCGCCGGTTCGAGTCCGGTCGCCCGCTCTTTAAATTTTAACCGCCGAAACAAGTGTTTTCTGTAACCTGCCCGGCGTCGGGCAGTGCGGCATTTCCAGAGGTCCAAAACGGTACATACCGTTTTGGCTTTTTAGGAGGTTCCGCACATGCCATCTCTAACGCAATCCGTTCCGAAGCAAACATAAGGGAAGCGGCCAAGCAGTTGTGACAATCAATGGCCGTGACCATTATCTCGGTCCCCACGGCCAGTGTCTGGCGAAATCTAATTAGGCGGCTGTTATCGGCTGCCACTATCTAATCGCCTTTTTGTTGCTGCTGGTCGGCAATCGGGGTTGTCCTTAAGTAGATTAACGCCAACCCATCGCATACTTCAACTCACGAGCCACACGATCAGCCCCAGCGCAACGGCAACGAGCGTCGTGGCGAATAGGAGTGTGCGGAGGCTGAATCGATTCGCCCACATTGGAAACCGAGCGAACCCACCTACGGCGCAGAGAAGTAACAGCGACCAAATTGGAACCGAAATGGAAATCCCGCTTGTCAGATTAACCCGTTTGAAGCCCAAGAAAGCATGTGGGTTACTGTATGAGTCCGTAGAGTAAGCGGACCATCGCGGAGAATTCACAGGCTTCGTTCCAAATATCGGTTGGGTATCGTGTGTGATCTGTGAGATGCCTTGATTTATGGAACACCAAGTCAAGCTAGATTGTCTAATGCGGGTTAAATTATCACAACGCCAGTAACTTTGAACCCACAGCACAATCAGCAACACCGCAACCATGCCCCACACCACCGACCACGCGATTCGTAGCTTCCGGTGTTTCATCTACTTACTCGTAAGCCAGACGATCAGCCCCAGCACGATGGCGAACAGCGTCGTGGCGATAAGAAGCGTGAGGAGGGAGAAGCGATTCGACCATCGAAACCAAGGCATTGCTGCGATTGAAGCGACCGCAACGAAACAAAACCACTCAGGTATGCGAAAAAGGTTAGCGATGCCATTTGTTAAAACGCGTCGCGTAGTTCCGAAGCCTAGTAGATTACTTGGCGTGACATTGGCAGACTCGACGCTAAGTGGCTTACTTCCAAAATACCACGTCGTGCCTGCGGTCGTTTGCGAGTTTGAATTGAGGTTTAGAAAGGCGGCTGTCAAAGAACCGCTGCGAGATCGGCATATGACAGAAGCCGTCATTCGCGGATGAAACGAAAAGATATCCATGCGCCAATAGCTCCGCCCCCATAGCACAACGAATAGTACCGCTACGATACCCCACGTCACTGACCACGCGATTCTCAACTTGCGGTGTTTCATCATTTACCTCGCGACCCACACGATCAGCCCCAGTCCAATGGCAACGAGCGTCGTGGCGATTAGGAGCGTGCGGAGACTAAAGCGATACGTCGGAAAAGCCCATGGCGCTATGGCCATTACTATTACAGCGAATACGCCAAACCAGTACGGGAAGGTTACACCGCAGTAAAAATCGTCCACATAAAGGATTTCGAAGCCGAGAAAATGAACGACTGCTGTGTTGTGTGAAGGCTGAGGATCTCGAAGCCCAAAATGCAAGTTTTGGTCGCCCATATCGTACAGGAACAGTCGGCATTCGAGTTCACCTTCCTCTGCGACGATGTCGATGGTTTTCGTCGCAGTCGGCATCGACAAATAGCCGCCGACTTGATAGCTCCGCACCCATAGCGCAATCAATAGCACCGCCGCGATTCCCCACGCCACCGACCACGCGATTCGCAGCTTGCGGTGATCCATTGGTGCGTATCATTCTCTACTTCGTAGACGGCGCGCCAGAGTGCGAAGCCCGTCCCGGTGGCACGATCAGAACGTCGTCCGATTTATCCATCGGCCGGGAGCTTATCTAGCAATCCCGCAGCCGATAGGTGAAGCCACGGCCTGCATCTTCCATGATTGTAAGATCAACCATCCACATGTCGAAATGAAAGTTGTTGTAATTTTCAAAACTGTTGAGAAACGTCAGCTTCGCGGCCGGGGGCATTTTTCCAGTGACGGCTACATCTTGAAATGCTTTAAAAAGCGTATCTGAGACCGGATACTCACTACGGGTCCACGCCCGAATGGCCGCCACGACTTCATCCTCGGTAAGAGGCGGCTGATCCTTCCCAATGGCGTCTTTACTCGCTTTTCGATTGAACTCCTTTACAGCCGATGCGAGAGAATGAGGTTTTGCGGCAACATCTGCAAATGAGTTCGATTGGATTGCGACTAACAGAAGGACAGGGAAAAAGCAGAACTTGGCTGAAGCATTTACGCACCTCACTTCTAGTTGGCGGTTGGACCGTAGGGAAGTCTAATTCTTTTATAGTCGTTCAATTACTTCAATCTCAGCTTACGCCCGATCAGCACGCCAAGCTTTTAGCGCACGCCAAAGTGATGACGAGCTATACGGAACGGTTGCTAAATCGGCTCTACCAGCGGCGATTCACAAAGCATAGCGAATTCGTTCAGAAAACGTTGCCAGCGCAGCGAGCGCTGCGCGAGTTGCAACAGTACATCGCTTCCAATCCGCCAGAAGATATGTCAGGTGGTACTGAGTTGCCGTTTTGAAGTTTCATGTACGGGGCAAATCAACTCGCTTTGCAATCGCTGTTCGTGGCTTGGTATAATTTCGGATGGAAGCACGAATCGCTTATGGCAGCGTTGCGGCGAATGGCGGCTCAGTCGGGCGGGGCATTAATCGGTTACTCTTTAGCGCCTTGTCCACTGCGGCCGCCACCCTGAGATCGCGGTTATCCGCTACCGCGCGCACGAAGTCGCGCGGGGTAAGTTGTCGGAGTGGTGGCAGCGGCGAGCCGGCCTTCTCCCGGATATGATGACAAAGGCTGCAACCAACGTTGCAATCTGGGTGTTCGGCCAGCATGTGGCCGTCGACAACTGATGAGTGGAAACCGGGCCCGGAAAATGTGGCCATATTCCACAAATCGCGCTCGACAAGTTCGAACGGTAACTTATACCGGTCGGCAATCCATAGTGCGCGGCCGAACCAGGAAACCTTGTAAGGGCAGCTTTTGCTCTTCGTCTGTCGTGGCATTCGCTTCCTGCGACTGCCCCTTCCTCCACTTGCTAAGCCGTAAAAAGTGCGCGATGGCCGGCAAAGTTTTCGGCGAACTGGAAATTATCCGCAGATTTAGTTACCGCATCTTCGGAGATGACAGCGAATTGAGAAGCGCACCTAGCCGCAGCCCCGCGGTCAGCACCTGTTTGCGAGCCAGCGTGCCCGCCGATTGGTAGTACGAAGTTGGCAGATCGATCTTCTCTAGCTTCTCGCCCGACTTTGTTTGTCGAACTGTATCTAAAACTGTCTCGCTGTAAACGTCCGATACGCAAAGCGCGTGGCTTTCGTCAGCCCACTTCGCGGGGTCCGTCTCGCTGGCAGCAGACTCCCAGATGTCGCCGAACTTGCTTTTGTCAGACAACTCGTTGGCAGCCTTGGAAACGTCCCGCAGGTAGTGTTGCTTTCGAGTAAGCCATTCCAAAGCGCGTGGAGTTCTTTTCCTTTGACCAGCTGTATCTCATTTCCGCCTTTGTCGCCCTTGGGAAACTGATTGGCCGACACGAGTTCGTTGCAGTGGAGCGGATGACGCGATGGTGAAATCCGGCACCAATGCGAATTCGAACTTCGGAACGAGTCCCAACTTGTTCGCCAAAAACGATGCCGCCGACCCCGCCGCCCGCAATGTGAGCTTTATTAAATTCAACACCGGCGCAATCAATACCGACGCCGTCCAGCAAGCGATTCTTCAGGTCAACGGCCAGAACGCCGGCAGCGCGTCGCAAGTCATCGGCCACGTGTATGCAATCGACAGCAACAACTGGAACGAGCCGACAATCACCTGGAACAACGCACCGGATTTGAAAGATAGCCTTAGCGCCGCGGTCAGCAGCATCAGCGACAACTTCATCGACGACATCGGCAACACCGCCCACTTCGTCGGCAACCTGACCGGCATTGCTTCATCACGCACGCTGTCGATCGACGTAACCGACTACGTGCACGATCACCCCGGACAAGAAATCACGTTTCTCATCGCCCGCGAGGTTCGCTTCGATGGCGAGAATGTCGATGACGCTATCACCTCGCTGCAGATGGCGTCGAAAGAGCGCGGCACGAGCCCCGGCCCGCAATTGCTGCTCACGCTCGGAGCCGCCGCACTGCCAGGCGACTACGATCACAACGGCGTCGTCGATATGGCCGACTACGACATCTGGCGGCAGAACGTCGGCACCTCGAATGCGGTCGCCGATGGCAATCGAGACGGCGTCGTCGACGCCGCCGACTACGTGCTGTGGCGCAGCAACCAGGGCACAAGCTTGCCAGGCATAGCGTCTGGCTCAAGCCTTAGCGGTGCTGCTGTTCCTGAGCCTTCAACGTGGCTCCTTACGATTTCCCTTGCGATTGCAGGGCTCGCAGTTTCTAGTGCGCGCCAAGATAGGCTTTGCGGACTTCATCGCTGGCAGCCAGTTCAGCCGCCGGACCTTCCATGCGGATCTTTCCCACTTCAATAACGTACGCCCGATGCGCGACTTGCAACGCCATGTTGGCGTTCTGCTCCACGAGCAAGATAGTCGTGCCGGCCTGGTTGATTTCTCGAATCACTTGGAAGATCGTTCGCACCAGTTGCGGCGCAAGACCCAGCGAAGGCTCATCCAGCATGAGCAATTTGGGCCGGGCTACGAGCGCTCGAGCGATTGCCAGCATTTGCTGTTCGCCGCCAGAGAGCGTGCCTGCCTGCTGCGTGAGCCGTTCACGCACGCGAGGAAACAATTCAAGAGCGCGCTCACGATCCGCGCGAATCGCCGCCCGATCTTTTCGCAGGAACGCGCCGAGCTGCAAATTCTCGTCCACCGTGAGGTTGGCAAATATCTCTCGGCCTTCCGGTACCTGGACGAGTCCCGCTTTCACTACTTTGTGCGGGGGCAAATCTTGAATCTCGCTACCGTCAAACTGAATCGTCCCAGCTTTGGGTTGCAGCAGGCCCGATATGGTTCGCAGCGTGGTCGATTTGCCCGCTCCGTTTGCGCCGATCAACGTGACCACTTCTCCTTCTTCAACGCGCAGCGAGACACCGCGGAGCGCCTCAATCGCTCCGTAAAACACGCGCAGCTCGTTAACCTGAAGCAGGGGCATAGGCTAAGTTGTCTTCACATCCCCGCCCAAATAAGCGGCGATGACTTTCGGATCGTTTTGCACTTCACGCGGCGTACCACGGCCAATGATCACGCCGTGATCCAGCACCGTGATCTGCTCGCAAATATCCATCACCAACCCCATGTCGTGCTCGATCAGCAAGATGGCAACGCCGAAACGGTCACGAATTTCTCGAATCGATTTCGCGAGCTCAACCTTTTCTTGCGAATTCAGGCCGGCCGCGGGCTCATCCAGCAGCAGCAC
>JABDGM010000051.1:11152-11815 GCA_013286045.1 Planctomycetota bacterium
ATTCGCTTAAGTATCCTGGTCTGAACCAGACAGCTTTCCCGACCTGGGTTCTCCTTGGTCTTAAAGCATTTGTGGCGGCTTCGGTGGAACGGCTTTGGAGCCCGAACAGGTTGAGCAGCTCGAACGCTTTGCGAGAAATCTCCGCTTCCTCGTGCGTATAACGCCGCGTGCGAAGCAGCGTCGATGCCAGGCCTTCGCGGGCGCGCAACTGTCCTGCCAAACGAACGTTGTCGAGCACGTCAAGTCCGGGGAACAGTCGAATGTTTTGAAACGTTCGAGCGATGCCGGCCGCTGCGACTTCGTGAGGTTGCAATCCGACGAGATTTCGGCCATCAAGCGCAATCGTGCCGCCCGTCGTCTCATAGACACCGGTCAAAAGATTGAAGACCGTCGTTTTTCCGGCGCCGTTCGGCCCAATCAACCCGCATAGCCCGCCGCGCGGCAATCGAATCGAAAAATCCTGCACCGCCTTGAGACCGCCGAAAGAAATGCCGATCCCTTGAACGTCGAGCAGTACGTCGTCGAGGTCGGCGCTTACAGTGGATTCGGCAGAGGAAGTAGAGCTCATCTTACCGGCTCCTTCGCGACACCGCTCCGCGATAACAACCACTTAGGCCGCCAATCCCAAATCTCATGAATGCCGAACAGCCCTTGGGGTCGCAG
>JABDGM010000051.1:11825-28652 GCA_013286045.1 Planctomycetota bacterium
GGTCGCAGAAGCATCATTCCGATCAACAGCAACGCGTAAATGATCAGCCGCCATTGGTCGAACTCGCGCAGCGCTTCTGGCAATATCGTAAGAATGGTCGCCGCGAGCATGACGCCAGTAATCGAACCGCGGCCGCCCAGCACGGTCATGAGTACATATGTGAACGAGAGCTGAAAGCCGGCCGCCTCGGGACTCATCATATTTCCTCGCTCGTGCGCATAAAGCCCGCCGGCGGTTCCCGCGAAAAACGCGGCAATCATAAACGCGAGAATTTTGATGCGGGCCACATTGACGCCCATGGCTTGTGCAGCAAACTCATCTTCACGCACCGAAATCATCGCTCGCCCCATGCTCGATCGCTTCAGGCGAAAGGCAACGATAAGCATAAATGTGAGAATCGAATAAACCCAAAACAGATTGGTGTACTTCGGCAGCCCATCGAAGCCCAAAGCGCCCCCAACTGGCGGAGGCCAAAGACGGGAAAGACTCGCCTCGTGAAGTTCGGCCGACGTTCTGACCACTGCCTCAGTTTGCTGCAAGACGACGCGAAGAATCTCGCCGAAACCGAGCGTGACGATCGCCAGGTAATCGCCTTTCAAGCGCAAAGAAGGCAAGCCGACCACGTAGCCAGCAGCCATGGAACAAATACCGCCAACAATGCAGGCAGCTACGAAGAGCCACTCGCCAGAGCCTAAATAACCCCCATGTTTTGCAGGTGAACCCCAGATCAACATCGACCCGTAGTATGTAACCATGCCCGCGCCGTATCCGCCGAGGGCCATGAACGCCGCGTGTCCCAGCGAGAATTGCCCCGCCATTCCGTTCACGACGTTGAGCGAAACAGCGAGTACGATTGCGATCCCAATATCTGTCACAATCTTTTCGTAATAAGGGCCAAGCGCGGGCGGTACCGCCTTTTGTATGATGGCGGCGATGGCGATACCGATCGCAATCGGTACCACACTTGCGAAGAACGTGCCGGCAAACCCACGAACTTTTGGCGGTGGCGCCGAAGTGGCGGGTGTTGTCGAGAGTTTTGCCACGGCTACACCTTTTCTCGCATGTTGGAGCCGAGCAGCCCTGAGGGGCGGACGAGCAAAATTGCGATGAGTAGCGCGAAGACGTATACGTCTCGATAGTCGGCCCCCAAATAGAATGCGCCAACTTGTTCGACAAACGCGATGACGAACCCGCCGAGTACGGCGCCGCGTATATTTCCGATGCCACCGATTACGGCCGCCACAAATGCTTTAAGACCAAGGAGAACCCAGGTCGGGAAAGCTGTCTGGTTCAGACCAGGATACTTAAGCGAATACAAGAACCCAGCGGCGGCGGCAAGAACGGAACCGAAAACGAAAGTGAAGGAGACAACTCGATCAACGGGAATACCCATCAGCGCGGCCGCATCAAAATCATAAGAGACCGCTCGCATGGCAGAGCCGATCTTGGTGCGAAATACCAAGAACTGTAGTGCAATCATCAGCACTGCCGACGCACCGATGATCAGCGCATCGACAAGGGTCAAGGAAACGTCCGTATGGCCGCCGGCACTTGGCAGCGAGATCGTGAAGAGGTCCCACTGCGGCAACAAATAGGGCATCTTTTGAGGTATAGCGCCGAAACCGAAATGCTGATCGCAGAGCATGCGAACGCCCGGGATCATGGCCAAAAATCCATCCAAGTACCGACCGATAAGCGGCAGGTCACGAATCGTGACATCCAGTTGTCCCAAGTTCTGCAGCAGCAGCGAAACACCGATTGCCGTAATCAGTACGTTGAGCCTGGGCGCCTTTCGCAAGGGTCGGTATGCAAAGCGCTCGATAAGGAAACCGACCAAGCCGCAAAAGGCCATCGCCAACGTCAGAATCACGGCTGCTACCCAAATTGGCGGAATGAGATCGCCTTGCGCCCGGGGGTTGATGCCAACCCACGGCAGAATCCAGGTCGCTAACGTGAAGCTGGTCCACGCCCCGAGGACGACAATATCGCTATGGGCAAAGTTGATGAACTTCAGCGTGCCATAGACCATCGTGTAGCCGAGTGCGATCAGCGCATACAAACTACCGAACGCCAGCGTCGTCATCAAAGTTTGGACGAGGTTGGCCATAGCAGGCGTGGGACTGGAGACGACGGCGGTACCAATAGCGGGCAGCTGGCCGAGAAAAGGCCAGTCTTCTATCTAGACAACGAAATCCAGTTTAGCCTGCGGTGCTGCATGATCATCACTATTCGGGCTGGATTGTTGTGACATAAGTCGGCTTACCGTTCTTCATCTCCAAGATGACGGCTGGTTTGACCGCATTTCGATTGGCGTCGATCGAAATCTTACCAGTAACCCCTTCAAAGTCCTTCACTTTGGACAACTGGGCAGCGACATCCGCGCCTTTCGACGAGCTCGCTTTGCCGATGGCGTCACATACGATCTTCGCCGAATCGTAGCCCAGGCCAGCGAGACAATCCGGCGTACCGCTGTAACGAGCTTTATACTTCTTGAGGAATTCCTGGACGTGCGGATCGGGCCCCTCGGGCGCATAGTGATTTGAGTAGAAGCAGCCGTTGATCGAATCGCCAGCGATTTCACCCAGCTTTTCAGAATCCCAGCCGTCACCGCCGAGGAGCGGAACCTTGATACCGAGTCGGCGCGCTTGAATCGCAATATTGCCGACGTCTGTATAGTAGCCCGGTATAAAGACGACGTCAGGTTCGCTGGCGCGGATTGAAGTGAGTTGCGCCGAGAAGTCCGGATCGCCTTTCTGGTAAGCTTCGCTCGCAATGACTTCGCCGCCTTGTCGCTTAAACGATTTGGAAAACTCATCTTTCAATCCAACGGCGTACGGTGAGGTCTGGTCGAAGAGAACCGCAGCCTTTTTTGCTTTCAATCCTTCGTGCTCGCGGGCAAATTTCGCGCACGCGTATGCTTGAAAGGGATCAATGAAGCATACCCGGAAAATCATGTCGCCTTTTTCCGTAACTTCCGGATTCGTCGAAGATGGCGACACCATTGGAACCCCGTATTCCTGGCAAATTGGCGCAGCAACCAGGGATAGCCCGGAAGCGACTTCCCCTAATACGGCTATCACGTTGTCTTTCGTCACGAGGCGCGTGACGGCAGTTCCAGCCTCGGCCTTCTCGCCTTTGTCGTCGTAGGTAATAATGCGAACCTGCTTGCCGTTGATGCCGCCTGCCGCATTGATCTCGTCGATAGCGAGTCGGATGCCATTATCAGTGGAGCGCCCAAAAGTAGCTTCGCCACCGGTCATCGACGCGTAGTGACCGAGCACGATTTCCCCGCCCGCGCCGCCGCCAGACGCATCGGATTTGGTAGTTTCCGATTTACATCCGCAAAGACTAATGGCGAATATCGCCGCGGTGGCGGTCGAAAAGATCAGCCTCGAAAACCGGCCAAGCGTACGATTAGCCGCAAGCAGATGGCATGCCATGGCGCTCGTGGGGATTAGGGAAAAGTGTGCAATTTAGAAGTGCACCTAGTATATCCCACGAGTTCCTATTGTCTCAAGCGGAGACGGCAGGCACTCCGTCTGCCTACATCTCCATCAAGCTATGCCGATAGATGGGCAAATGCCGGTAATAAACCTCGAGCGTGTAGATGGACAAGCAGGTGACGTACAGGCGTCCGCCGGCGTCGCCCCAGCGGTCGCCGTTGGGCTCCCAGCTTCCTTTTTCCGCCCCGCGCTTCTCTTGATTTTCGGGTAGCAGCTGCCGCATTACTTTGTTCCATTTTTGCCAGTCTTGACCTTCCATGTGGTGGCAAACCTGCGTCGCGTAGTACCAGTAGTAAACGTTTCGCTTACCCCACTCCGGCAGATTCGCCAGGATGTAATCGACCCCGTTTCGAAGACGGCCGTCGTCGTGCTTCCAGCCTAGATACTGCCGGCAGAGTAAGCCTTCGGCCGTGAGGGTTAACGTAGCGCCGGCTTGAACTTGATACGCGTAGCGCGAGCCGACTGCCGCTCCAACGCTCATGTCATCTCGCTGCACGGAATCTAAGAATTTCGAAAGCCGCTCGAGCGTCGGGCTGGGAACTTCGAGCCCTGCCATGCGTGCGCTCTGCAGTGCCATCGAAAACCAGCCGGTGACGGACATATCGGCATCGACGCCAGGATCGTACCGCCAACCGCCTTCGGGCGACTGGATCTTCACGCAATAGTCGACCGCCTTTTGCGCTGGCTCGTGGTAATCTTCGTCGCGCGTCATGCCGTAGAGCTCGCACAGTGCAATCGTGCACATGGCTTGCGTATAAAGTTGCTGTTGTTCGGCTGTGGTGTTGCCAAAGAAGTGGCCGTCGGCTTGCTGGCTGTGCAGCAAAAACTTCCAGCCCTTGGTAACGACGCGCACATAGTTGTCGTTCTTGTTGCTGGAATGGGGCGTGTACCCCGCTGCCTGAAAGGCGAGGAGCGCCATGGCTGTTGCCGCTTCCTCGTTTTCAACGCGCGAGCCGCCTTTGTACGGGCCCATCATGCTCCACGAGCCTTTGGACTTTTGCTGTCGTGCGAGCCAAGCGAGCCCTTCTTTGACGGCATCCTCGGTAAGCTTCGTACCGCCGTACGATTTTACGAGGGCGTCTTTCCTTCCCTCTTCACGCCCGGAAAACTCGAGACCTATTGTCGGCGTGGCGATCGTACCTACCGGCAGAGTTCCGTTGGGCGTTGGATCGAGAACAGGCGGCCCGATGAGCGGATGTTCGACAATCGGCAAGTCGCTGCTCGCGAGCGCGGAAACCACATCTTTCGACGGTTCCAAACCATCTTGCGAGAACGTTGCCTTGGGGTCATCCAGCTGTTGCCCCAGCTTCTCCGCATAGATTTCATTGTCTTTTTGAGGAGTCAGATCGACTTCGATCGGCTGGTCACGATTCTTCGTCATCTCGTGCGCCCCGAGCACCAGCAAACCCAGCAGGATCATGATGCTGAAATGCACGATCAGGCTGATGAACCACGGCGGCGCGGTGCTCACTAATTTGCCGAACGGGTCGATCGGCCCGGCGTCTTCGGGCAGTGTGAACCGCTTGATGATCGAGCCGACCCAATTATTAAGCTGGTGATAACCGCCGGCGATAGCAGAGGCGCGCGGAGGCGGCGGCGCCCAGGCCCTCGGGAGGGGCTCGAATGATCCGGCAGCGACGCGAGGCTGCACATCGGCCGTCGAGGATACGATCGTGGGGATCGGACCCGCCGTGTATCCGGCGCCGTTTGCCGACGGTAAATCGAATTGCGGATCCGGAGGCATGAGAAAACTTACCGCTTCTCGACGTGCCGCGTATCGAGCGAGAGCTTTTTGAGACCGAGCGACTCCAACAAGTTTACAACATTCATGACTTCGCCGTATCCGAGGCCTTTATCTGCCGAGAGCGACACCGGCTGATCTTCGGTCGGCTTCGTTTTGGCGAACAGGTCGCGGACGTGGGCTTCGTCTGTAGCGTTTTCGTTCAGATATAGCACAGCCTTTCCATCGTCACCGCGTTTCAGCGAGAAATTCAGCGGGATCTGTTCAGACTCGGCTTTTATTGCCGTCGTTTCGGGCAGGTCGACCTTGACCCGCGCGCTGCCGACGATGGCCGGCACGGTGATCATGAACACGATGAGCAGCACGAGCGTTACGTCCACGAGCGGCGTTACGTTGATGCTGCTGAGCGGGCCTTCGTCGTCGTCGAATGAAGACATGCTGGCTGCCATTATCCTACCCTCGTTGGTGTGGCGGGCGCCGCGGCGCCCGGTGCGGCCGGGCGGGCTTCGCTCTTGGCGGTCGAAAGTACCAAGTGCGCTAGCGAGTCTGTATCGGCCAGTCGCTTGCGCACTTGGCGTTGAAAAAGGTTGTATGCGACGACCGCCGGAATCGCGACGAACAGCCCAACCGCGGTCGCGACCAGCGCCTCGAACACGCCGGACATGACGGCGTTCGGATTGTTCGCAGCGTTTTCTCCCGTCAGCTCGTGGGCTGCGTTAATGATGCCGAGCACCGTACCTAACAGCCCCACGAACGGCGCGTTGGCGCCGATCGTGGCCAGGATGGAAAGATTCGAGTCCAGCGCCGGCCGCATCCGGGCCTTCACGCTGAGCATTGCCTCGCTCGCCGAATGGGCGCCATTCCGCAACGCGATCAAGCCCGCCGCCACGACGGCGCTTTCAATCGATTGCGTGTGCGTATCCTTTACGAGCTGCCAGGCGCCCTGCAGGTTGCGAGCACGCAGTTGCTCATCGAGGCCGGCCGCCAGCTCGTCGCTATTGATCTTCGTGCGGAAAAAATACAGCCACCGCTCGACCATCAGCGCGATGCTGATGATGCTGAGGAGCAGCAGAATCCACAACACCCATTCGGCGCCAACGTACGTCAAGCGTAAGAACAAACCTGTCAGCATGGATTCGCTCGTCGATTAGGTCCGCAGTGAAAAAACTTGGAGGAGTTTGTACAGCCCGCGGATACGCCGGATCGAACGCGTCTTCCAAAGATATCCGCGTGAGCAGGTGCGAACCATCCGCAGAATTGTATGACGCCGGTCAAACTGCCCGTTTTCCGGCCTAAGCCGTATCGCGACAGCCCACTTTAACTAGCGAGAAACTAAGCCCCTTGGGCCGGAGTTCGGCGACGTGCCCGACGAACTTCTGGCCAGCATCAACCGGGGGCGATGCGTCAAAAACAACCGCGACTGATTCACTCGTTCAGTCTAGTTGTGTGCAAAAATCGCAGCAATACACTTTGGTCGTTCGGGCGCGCGACTCTCAGTGAATGCTGTCCCACAACCATTGCGGCGTAACGAATAGAGCGATTGTAGCGACGGCGCAGGCGACGCCTGCCAACCACGGCGCCCACGCAACGGGCACGCGCGGGGAATCCGGTCGCGTTGCGGGCTCGAGAAACATTAGCGCCACGAGCCGCAAATAGTAGTACGCACTGATCGCGGCATTTATTGCCAAGCACATGGCCAAGCCGTGGCCGATGTGCGTATCGTCGCTCCAGGCCGCGAAGAATAGGTTGAGCTTGCCCAGGAAACCCGCTGTCGGCGGCAAGCCCGTTAGGCTGAACAGACAAATCGCGAGCATCAGCGCGATGAGCGGCTGCGACCGGCTTAAACCGCGCACATCGTCATCGGTTGCGAGAGCGCGATCCGCACCGCCGCCGGCAATGAGCAGTGCGAATACGCCGATCGTCATCAACCCGTAGGTCGCCAGGTAGAACAGAATCGCTTGTCTGCCACCGACCGGCAGTACGTCGCCGACGGCGAGGCCAATTAGCATGTAACCGGCGTGCGCGATGCTGGAATAGGCCATCAGTCGGAACAAATGCTTCTGCCGTAGCGCCATGAGGTTGCCGACGAACATTGTCACGACCGCGATGGCTGCGAGCAGTTCTTTGGCGTCTAATTCCGGTACCCACTGAGTCCCGCCAGACGCCGCACCGCTCAACGGAATGACGCGCATCAGTGCAACAAATCCGACCATTTTTGGTATTAGCGAGAGCACAGCAGCGTTCGAGGCCGTCGTGCCTTGAAATACGTCGGGCGCGTAAAAATGAAACGGCACCGCCGCGATTCGAAAACATAACCCTGCCACCAAGAGCGCGAATGCGATTTCTAACATCCCTTCGCCCGCGTGCGGAGCGCCATCTAGCGCGAGGCGAATCGCGCCAAAGTTCGTCGAACCTGATACGCCATACACCCAGCTCATCCCGTAGAGCACGAGGGCCGACGAGAAAATGCTGAGCAAGAAATACTTGAGCGTCGCCTCGCCGCCGATTCGATCGCGCCGACCTAAATAAAGAATGACGTACGTTGGAATGCTCACCAGCTCGAGCGCCAAAAAGAGCGACACCAAATCGTTTGCCGCCGCGACGAGGCTCGTGCCCGCAATGATTGCAAGCAAACAGGCGTAAGCTTCGGCCGAATGCGCGTCATCGATTTGCGTCCAAAGCACCAACACCAGTAACGCGCCGCCTATGAGCGACAGGCCGCGGATGTACCAAAGAAGCGCATCGGCCTGAAACAGGCCGCGCTCTACGGGCTCCAGACCGGCGTGCCACCATGCCGCCCCTGCCACGGCTAGCGTGACGAGTGCAAACAAACCCCAGCCGTTGCGCAATCCGGGCCGCGCTTCGCCGGCATCGCTCACCAGCATCGGACCGATGAAAAATAGCACGCACACACCCACGAGCAGGATAATTTCCGGCACGATCAGCAGGCCGCCGGTTCGGATGTGTTCGATCACTTCGGGCACGGTTACAACTCGGATAGGGTACGGGAATGATCGAGCGTGGTGCTCGTTGTTTTTGTGGATTCTGTGACGGTCGGCTTTGCTCGCTCGGCGGCCGGTTGGCTTCGTGCATCGGCCACGCGCTCGCTGCTCGTGAGATACTCCTCATAGACGGCGACCACCGCGTCGACGTCCGGCTTGATGGTATCGATTACCATTTGCGGCATCACGCCAATCCATAGGCACAGTGCGCAAATTGGCGCGACGGCCACGAATTCGCGGAAGTTGATGTCTTGAACTGGTTCGCCGCCGTGGTGCGGTTCGCGCAGCGGTCCGAAAAACGCCTGCTGCACCATCGTGAGCAAGTACCAGGCGCCCAGCACGACGCCCGAGGTGCCGAGCACCGCGTGAAGTGGGTTCCGCCGGAACATGCCGCCCAATGCGAGCACTTCGCCGACAAAACCATTCAGCCCCGGCAAACCTATGCTCGCCATTGCCACGAAGACCATGATGGCGGTCAACAATGGGAGCCGGCCGGCGAGTCCGCCCAAGTCGTCGAGTTGCCGAGTGTGATACCGGTCATAGACCATGCCGACGAGCAAGAACAGCGCGCCGGTCGACAGGCCGTGGTTGAGCATCTGCAGCACGCCGCCCGTAATGCCGGCCGCGTTGAGAGCGAACAGACCCAGCACGCAAAAACCTAAGTGGGCGACGCTGCTGTACGCCACGAGCTTCTTGATATCTCGTTGTGCGAGCGCGCACAGCGAACCGTAAATGATGCCCGCCACGGCAAGTGAGCCCATCAGCGGAATGCCGATCGTTTCGCACGCGTAGGGGAACATCGGCAAGCACAATCGCAGCATGCCGTAGCTGCCCAGCTTGAGCAGCACGCCGGCGAGCATCACGCTGCCTGCCGTGGGCGCTTCGGTATGCGCGAGCGGCAACCAAGTATGCAGCGGGAACACCGGCACCTTTACCATGAAGCCGACAGAAATCGCCAGGAACAACGGAATTTGCACATTCTGCGGCAAGGGATGCTCGACGGTCCACTGCGCGAGCGCCGAGAACGACGTCGGGTGCGTAACGCCGGCCGCGGACGCCATCATCACCAAAGCCACGAGTCCCACGAGGGTGACCATGCTTCCGGCGAATGTGTACAAGAAAAATTTCACGGCCGCGTACCGCCGCTCGGGCCCGCCCCAAATACCAATCAAGAAGAACAACGGCACGAGCGTGAATTCGAAGAACACGTAAAACAGAATGAGATCAAACGCCGAGAAGACGCCGATCAGCCCCGCTTCGAGAAGCAGCAGGCAGGCGTAGAAGCCGGCGGCTCGCTCACGAATCGATTCCCACGAAATGAGCACGCCGGAGACCGTCAGCACCGTCGTGAGCAGCACGAGCACGAGACTAATTCCATCAAACCCAAACAGAAATTCAAACTGCAACGGATCGGAAGGCGCCGAATCGCTGGCCGCCTTTTGAAATGTGAACCAATGATAGGCGACACTGTATTGCGGTTGGATTGGCGAGGTCCGCGGTGCCGTGTTCGCTGGAAGTTGCAAAAACTCGTTGGCAAACGCCAGCGACAGCAGCAACGTGACGACGGATGCAATCAGTGCGAACCGACGCGCGCCGCCCTGCGAAAATAGCCCACGCCCCGTCATCAAGACGAGGGCGGCCACAAGCGGCACGAACAACATGGATAACAACAAGACGTTCATTGAAACTTCAATTCGCAAACAGCCGCATCGCAAACGCCAAACACACGAGCAGACCGATCCACATCACCATTGCGTACGACGGTAGCCGACCATTCTGAAAAATGAGCGGTACGCTGCTAAACAACCGTGGCACCAGCGCGAGGCCGTCCACGATCGAATCGATCACGCTCCGATCAAACCAGCTTGATAACCAGGCGAGCGCCCGCAACGGTGCCACGATGATTCCCCAGAAAATCTCGTCGAAATAAAACTTGTTGAGCGACGCTTGGTAAAGAGGTCCGAAGGCAGTCGCCACGCGCGCGGGTAGTTTCGGCGCGACCACGTACATGATCCAAGCCAACCCGATGCCTGCCACCACGACAGCGACGCTCACCGTCACCAATCCGGCGGAGAACCCTTCCTCCTCCACGGCTGCTAAGCCGATCGCATGATTGAGATATCCGCCGAACCACCCCGAGAGTGCAGCTACGCCACCGATAAACAGCGCGAAGATCGCGAGAATTCGCAGCGGTAACGCCATCACGGGCGGCGCATCGTGTGGATGATGGCCTGCCTCTTCTGGAAATCGCTCCTCGCCCCAGAATGTCAAAAAGTACGCTCGGAATGTGTAGAACGCCGTCAGAAAAGCCGTGACCACTGCAGAAAGGAAGACCAACCAGAAGTATGTTTCCAACCCCGGCACATGTGCCGCGGTGTAGAGCGATGCAAAGATCGCGTCCTTGCTCCAAAACCCAGACAGCAATGGCACGCCCGCGAGCGCCACGGCACCGCACAGGAATGTCCAGTGCGTAATCGGCAGCGCGCGACGCAAACCACTAAACCGCCGCATGTCAATCACGTCGCCCATCGAATGCATCACGCTACCGGCGGCCAAAAACAACAGCGCTTTGAAAAACGCGTGGGTATACAAATGAAACATTCCCGCCGTAACGCCGAGCGTAACTGCATCGCCACCCGCCGCGGCAGCGCCGAGCGCCATGAACATGTAACCGAGTTGGCTCACCGTGGAATACGCGAGCACCCGCTTCAAGTCGTTCTGCGTGAGCGCGATGAGCGCGGCAATGAGCGCCGTCACTCCGCCGACGCAACTCACGACAATTTGCGCCGTTTGCGAATGCACAAACAGCGGCGTGCAGCGAGCTATCATGTACACGCCGGCCGTCACCATCGTCGCCGCGTGAATAAGGGCGCTGACGGGCGTCGGGCCTTCCATCGCATCGGGCAACCACACATGCAGCGGGAACTGAGCACTCTTGCCCATCGCACCCAACAAGAGCAGCAGGCAGATCGTCGTGATTCGTCCCGGTTGGTCCGCCGCGATCTGGGCGATCTGCTCGGGATGCCCGAGCACGGCGGAAAAGTCCATCGAATGGAACGTCGTCCAAACCAAAAAGATGCCGGTCAAAAATCCAAAGTCGCCAATACGGTTAACGACGAACGCCTTTTTTGCAGCCGCCGCGGCGCTAGGCTTTTGGTACCAAAAGCCGACCAGCAGGTAGCTGCACAGACCCACGCCTTCCCAAAAAATGAACAGCTCCAAGAAGCTCGATGACAGCACGAGCATGCACATCGAGAAGACGAAGAACGAGAAGCAGGCGAAGAACCGCGGATAACCCGGATCGCCGTGCATGTAGCCCGCGGCGAACACGGACACGAGCAAACTCACGAGCGTGACCATCGAGAGCATGATCGCCGTCATTGCATCGGCTCGCAGGTCGAGCTTAATGTTCATGCCGCCAATGTCGAGCCATTGGTAACCGGGGGCGACGACCGCGGCGCTGCCGCCTTCCGCAAATCCGGCCGGCACGATCGACCACAACAGCACGTAAGCACACACAACCGCTACCGCCAGGCCGAACCAGCACGGCAAATGGCTCTTCTCGCGCATGCCGCCGGGGCCGAGCAGCGCCGTCACGATCGCCGCCGCGAGCGGGGCGAGCGGTATGAGCCACATCACAATGTGTTGAACATTTTCAGGCATTGTGGCCGTCTAGTCCTTCAATCCACTTAGTGCGAAACACTCTTGATGACTTCCTTCACCAGCGGCGGCTGCAGTGGCGATTCCGCCGTTTGGCTGCGGGCCGAATCGACCAACCGCGGGTCGCGCTCATGCGCCAAATCGGGCACGCGCCCGGCAGGCGTCAGCCTTGGATATTGAGCCGGTGATGCCTCGACGTACGCTCGCTGCGCCGCCTCCTCTTGAACCCGAGGCGACGGCAAATCCGGCTCGCGCAATTCCGTCCAGAAATCAATATCCAGCGTCTTCGACTTCTGATACAGCGCCAGCACGAGCGACAACCCCAACCCCGCCTCGCATGCCGCTACGGTGAGAATGAATATCGTAAACGCCTGTCCTTCGAAGCTGTTATGCACGCGGCCGAATGTCACCAGTGTGAGCGACACGCCGTGCAGCATGAGCTCCGCGGAAAGCACCATCACAATGAGATTGCGGCGCGTGAAAAAACCGAGCGCGCCCAGCACGAACAGGGCCGCCCCCACTGCCAGAAATCGTTCGATGTCGCCGGTCATAACGTCCCCCGGCTACGCCGCGGCGCGATCGCAATCGCGCCGATGGTGGCAATCAGCAATACCATACCTGCGAGCTCGACCGCGAATAAGTAGTCGCCGAACAATGAGCGGCCGAGGCCCTTCATCGTATCCGCATCGATCGGCGTATTCTCTGTCGGACGACTCAATAAGTTGGTTGCCGCCGCGGGAGTTTGTTGCGCCGCGACATGAAAATCATCCGAAGTCGACGATCGCAACGTGGCGAGAAGTGCGCCGAGCAACAGAAACGCCGTCACCGTCGCCAAGAATGGCTGCCGCGAGCGCTGATCGTAAATCGTCGCCCCGCTCTGCTGAGCGAGCATAATCACAAACACGAACGTTACGACGATCGCCCCTGCGTAGACGATGACCGTCGCCGCCGCCAAAAAATGCGCGAACTGCAACCAGAACAGACCGCACACGCTAAGCGTTACGAGCGCAAACCACAACGCCGAGTAAACCGGGTTGCGGTTCGTGATCATTAGGATCGCGCAGGTGATTGCCGAAGTGGCGAACACGGAGAATAAAATCGTTTCGCCGACGGGGCCTTCCGCCGCACGAATTCGAGATGCCAATAAAAACGCGCCCACGAGCGCGAGAATCATCCCGATCGCCTTCGGCCACTCCGTGCGGCGCGGCATCATCCACCACACGCCTGCTCCCATGAGCACTAGCGCCGCGACACCCTGCCAATGATCCTCAAGCCACTGCATTTCCAATCGACTTCCCTATCAGGCCGCCGTCCTTCGGCGGGCCCACAAATCACTCAAACTGCACGTAAACTGTGTAAGTTTTGAATCTCCAGAATGTAACTCACATGCGGCCCCATTGGCAGCCCAAAGCGTGAATTACAAGCGTGTGGCAGGGGATTGGCGACACGTGACCCCAGCGTTACGGGGACACGTTCCTCACAGCCGGAGGCGGCGCGCCGATGACGCCAGGCGTGTTGGCCTTCGCCGCTCGGTCGTCTCGCTCCACAGACGTCGCCGGCCCCAGAGTCGCCAAGTTCTCTAGCTCCGATGCCGGACCTAGCCGACCTCGGTGCGTTCGCACTGGATCCACTGGATTGTCCTTCGTCTCATCGTAAACGTTGAGCAACTTGTTCTTGTCGAACACCATCGCCGCTCGCGTTTCGCTCGTCATGTCGTAAATATGCGTCAGTTCGATCGCATCGACCGGGCACGCTTCTTCGCACATGCCGCAATAAATGCAACGCAGTTCGTCCAGCACGAACTCCGCCGGGAATTTATCACGATCTGGCCAATCGGGCGGCGCGGGCGCCGCTTCGATCGCAATGCAATTCGCGGGGCAGGCCGTGGCACACAGCATGCACGCCACGCACTTTACACGGCCCTTCTCATCGCGATTCAATCGGTGCACGCCGCGGTAGTGCTGCGGCAAGATGGGCCGCTGCTCGGGGTACTGCTGCGTCACAGGGCGATAATCGGTGACGTGACCAAGAGTCGTCTTCAGCCCCTTCATGATCGCGGGCAGAAACGTCGCCTCCCAGAAGCCAAGCTCGGGCTCGGTGATCCAGGTCACGTCTTTAGGGTCGATAGGCATCGCTAATTTCCACTCGAATCGAATTATTTTATTGCATCACCAACGATGCCCGCCGCCGTCGACTAAGCTCCATCCGCTTCGCCGTCACCGTAAAGAAACCAAACAGCGCGAACAGTAGGATCGAAAATGGCAAAAGCACAATTGGCGGCCACGCGAATTGCAGCACGAACATCACGGCCACAACATTCGCCAGTGAAAGTGGTAAAAATACCTTCCACGTCAGTTCCATCAGCTGATCGAAGCGGAATCGCGGAATCGTCCAGCGAATCATCATGATCAGGAAAATGCTGAAGAGCACTTTCGCCAGTAAAACAAGAATCTTCACCAGCCAAGCGCCAAAGTAATTGCTTTCCGGCGTTGCGATCCACGGGAAGTTCCAGCCGCCGAAGAACAGGATGGACGTCAAGAAGCTGATCGTTACGAGGTGCGTATATTCGCCGACGAAGAACAGCACCATCCGTAAGCCACCATACTCGGTGTGGTAACCGCCGACGAGTTCCTGCTCGCATTCCGACAGATCGAACGGCAGACGATTCGATTCAGCAAGTGAACTGACGTAAAAGATCAACGCCGCGAGTGGTTGATACCAAATGTTCCAATGCGCAATGCCACCTTCGGCCTGCAAGCTGAGAATTTTTTCCAAATTAAGCGTGTGGCTCATCAGCACGACGCCGAGCACGCTCATTCCCAGCGGGATTTCGTAGCTCACCACCTGGGCGCTTGCTCGCAACGAGCCGAGTGCACTGTACTTATTGTTTGAAGCCCAGCCGCCCAAAATCACGCCGTAAACGGCCAGGCTGCCGACGGCGAAAATGAACACTAGCCCGATATCGATGTTCGGCGCGATAATAAACCGCAGCCAGCTCGGCGCTTGATCGACAGGCCCAAACGGCACGACCGCGAACGCGAGCATCGTCGTAAACATGCTGATCGCCGGCGCGATCAAGAACAGCCACTTATCGACGTGCGACGGAATCACGCCTTCTTTGAGCAGGATTTTGATGCCGTCCGCCACGGGTTGAAACAACCCCATCGGCCCCACGCGGTTCGGACCGATGCGGTCCTGCATCCACGCCGAAACCTTACGCTCAGCCAGCACCAGGTACATGCATCCGGTGAGGATAGCACCCAGCACGACCGCGATCGTGATCAGCGTCGGAATAAGCGATGGAAGCCAATCGTTCATGTCGCGACTTTCTCCGCAACTTCCAACTTCAGGCCGTATGCACCGAGCGGCGCATCCGCGAGTGCCTTGAATGCCGGAATCTGCTCGGCCATTTCCTTACGTACCGCCGCGATGTTTAGCAGTCCTCGGCGACCGGCCAGATCCCACAAGATGCGACCATCTGGCTTGGCTTCGCCTGGGCAGCGAATCGCTTTGTGGAGCTCTTGAGCCAGCCCAGCATGATTCACAAACGTTCCGTCACGCTCTGCAAACGAACCGCTAGGCAGAACGAACGTCGCCCGGCGACTCGCCGGCGACTCGAGCAAGTCCTGCACGATCACCGTGCCGACATTGTCCAACGCCGCCGCCTGCGACTCGTTGATCCAGCCCTGCGGGTCGCCGCCGACGAGATAAATCGCCGCAAAGCTACCGCTGCTCGCGCGGCCTAGCACGTCACCCATCGGCATGACGCTCCCGCCGAAGTGCTGCAGGATCATTTCGATGCCACGGCGATTCGGGCACTTCTCTGCACGAATCGTGAACTTCGTCGGCTCCATCGGCTTGCCGTGAACGTCCTTCGGATACTTGTCATCTTCGCCGACGGTTCGCGCCGGCCCCATCGCGAGCGCTACCTTTGGTGCGATGGATTTCAAATAGCTCGCCAGCATGTACGCTTCTTCGAGCATCATCCAAGGCGACAACACGGCTGCGATCGCGCCTTCGCCGCGCTTTGAAGCCTCAACAAGCGCCGTCCGCGCTGCCGGCAACACCACATCCCAATCTTGCGAGACAACTTTGCCGCCGCTGCGCTGCGCCGGGAAAAGCAACCGCTGTTCGCTGTGAATATATTTCCACCCGAAGCGACCTTCATCGCACATGAAGTCGCCCTGCGCCTGCGGATTCCCACGCGGCCGCAGCCGATAAAGGCGGTCTTCGCTCTCATCCGCATACACGCTGCAGCCTGTGCTGCAATTCGGGCACACGCTGTCCGCGGTCTTCAGCCACCACACGCGCTGCTTGTACAAAAAGTCTTTGCTGCACAATGCACCGACCGGGCACAAATCCACCACATTGCCCGCGAGTTTGTTGTCGCAAGGCTCGCCCGGAAAGATATCGATTTCCGAGTGATTGCCGCGATTGATGACCGTCAACTCCGCAGTGCCGCTGATCTCACGCGTGAACCGCACGCATCGGGTGCACATGATGCAGCGATCGGTGAACAGTGTGATCTGATCGCCGATGTAATTCTTATCCGGCGGCTGCTCTTTCGGTTCCTGCAGCCGGCTATATCCGCGGCCGTACTTATAACTGTAATCCTGCAAAAAGCATTCGCCCGCCTGATCGCACGTCGGGCAATCAAGCGGATGATCGAGCAGCAAGTATTCAAGCGTCGCCTTCTGCGCCGCCTTCACCTTCTCGCTATCGGAAACGATCACCATCCCGTCCGTCACGGGCGTCTGACAGCCGGGAATCAACTTCGGCTGCATCGCGATCGTGCCATCCGGCTTCTTCTGCCCGATCTCTACGAGGCACATGCGGCAACTCGCGACCACCGAGAGCGCCGGATGCCAACAATAGTGCGGAATCTCTTCGCCCACACGCTGCGCAGCTTGAATGCAGTTGA
>JABDGM010000052.1 GCA_013286045.1 Planctomycetota bacterium
TGGCGGCAGTCTCAATCTTTATGGTGACAACACGGCTCTCACTAACGGCGTGATATTGAACGCGGCGAACGGCCTGAACTTCAACAGCAATAAATCGTTCGGGCCGGCCACGACGCCGATTAAGTTTCTCGACGCGGCAACCGCGACTGCGCTGGGGCTGACGGCTCCTACGAACACGACTTACGTACTGGCCAACCCAACCACAACGGCGGCTTTGACCATTAACAATCCGATGAACTGGCGATCGGACGCGAATTCAACGCTGATTTACACAGGCCATGACGCAGTAACGTTCACCAACGTCACGCTGGGTACGGGTGTGAACAATACGTTGACCGTCGCCAACACCGCGTTCCCGACTGCCAAGATGATCATCAATAATTTGGCAGGCGCGGCTAACAATTTTATCGTGCAGACGCAGACCGCGGTGAATGGCACGCTTGTTTTGACGGGAACCACCACGTACACCGGAACGGTGCAGATCGGTGGCAATACGGCGCTTACATCTGGGCAACCGACGTTGCAGGCAGATGATGGCACGACGTTGTCGAGTTCGAGCTTCCTGGCGCTTAATGGTGGCGTGCTGCAGACGAGCGGCACGTTTGGTCGGGATGTCTCGGGCGCAGGCGCGGGCTTCGTGGATTGGGGCACCAATGGCGGCGGTTTCTCGGCGATCGGCAGCCAGCTGACGGTAAACATTGGCCTGAACGACGGCTTCCCGGGCTTCGAATTGCCGTGGGGCACGACTGTCGGCCAAGCCCTCGTCGGCCCGCTCAAATTCGGGTCCGTAAGCACGAACGCTAAGACGTTGCTCATCAATCCGATCGACATGGCCGCGGCGTCTGGAACCGCGCGTGTCATTTCGGTCGTTGCGGGAACGGGGAATGACTATACGGAAATTAGCGGGATCATCCACAACAGCCTGAACAGCGACGCTCCTTTGCAGAAGACCGGCACCGGCACATTGCTGCTAAGTGCGGCGAACACCTTCACAGGCCCATTGCAGATTTCGGGCGGCGCTGTGCAAGCGGTTCAGGGTACCGGATTGCCGACGACGAGTTTGGTTTCGCTCGATGGCGGCGTGTACGAAGGTATTGGAGCGACGAGCTTCACTCGGCCGCTCGGGACGACCGGCACGGCCGTTCAATGGACGGCCAATGGCGGCGGTTTCTCTGCCAATGGCGGCCAGATGACGGTGAACATCGGCAACTCTGGAGCCCAGTTGGTGTGGGGAAGCACGGTGGGGTCGCAAGTGGTTGGACCGCTGATTTTCGGTTCGCATACGGCGAATGCGAAGACGTTGTTCGTTAACCCGATTGACATGAACAATACTGCCGTCGCGGCAACTCGCACAATCACGGTGAATTCCGGCGCGGGTGGCGACTCGGCGGAAATGTCTGGCTCGTTGAGCAACAGCAGTGGGACTGCTCTGCTCACCAAAGCCGGCGCGGGTACGCTGCTGCTAAGTGCCGCGAATTCCTACACGGGCGGCACGACGATTAGTGGTGGGACCTTGGCGTTAGGAAATGCTGGGGCGCTTCCATCGACGGGTGCGTTGACGTTGGGCGGTACGCTGTCGAACGTAAGTGGCTCGGCGATTGTCGCTCCCAACGTGACAACGATGAACGCCAATAGCACGCTCGCCGGTACGAGCGCTCTGACGCTAAACGGCGGCTTCACCAACTCGGGCGCGAACCGCACGTTGACCGTGAGCAACACGGCGGGCACGACGCTCGGAGGGATCAACCTCTCCGAAGCGGCCGCGACCGGCCGGACGTTGACATTGACGGGCAACGGCAATGTGGCGATCACTGGTCCGATTCAAAATGCGAGTGCCGCAGGCGCTGGCAATGGGGCGCTGACCTTTAACTCAGCTTTCCATGGCACGGCAACCCTGAGTGGAGCGAGCACGTACACGGGCGCCACGACGATTAGCGGCGGTACGGTGCTGGCAACCAATACGAGCGGTTCGGCCACCGGTACTGGCGCGGTGACCACCGCAGCGGGTACTACGCTGGGCGGTACGGGCACGATCGGTGGGAGCGTTACGAATAAAGGCATCCTTGCTCCTGGCGTTGGCGGCGTCGGAACGTTGTCCATCGGCGGCAACCTGACCGATTCGGCCGGCTCATCGTGGTCGATTGACTTGAGCGGCGCGACGGCCGACAAGGTTGCTGTTACGGGCAACGTCGATCTCTCGGCGGCGGACACGTTGAACGTCGCTGGCGCGGGCACGGGTTCGAGCTGGCTCATCGGCACGTACAGCGGCACGCTGACGGGCACGTTCGATACGGTGACCTCGGGTTACACGGTGTCGTACGTGGGCGGCAACATTACGTTGAATACCGTCGGCGGCGGCTTGGCGGGCGACTACAACCAAAACGGTGTTGTCGACATGGCCGACTACGTGCTGTGGCGCAACAACATCGGTCAGCCTGCGGGCACGTTGCCGAATGACACGGCTGGTGGAACGATTGGCGATGCTCAGTACAATCTGTGGCGGTCCAATTTCAACAAACCTGGTTCAGGCAGTGGCCTGAGCGGCGGAAGTGCGGTGCCGGAACCGGCGACGCTCGGAATGTTGTTGTTGGGGTTGTTAGCAATCGTTCCGCGGCGCACGCGCTAAGCTGCTCGCAATTTGCATCTGTGAACCTTCAAAACGCCGGTCAATTGACCGGCGTTTTGCTTGCGCTCGGAAGTGAAGTTCGATCGTCGCTTCGTAACGGATGTAGGGATTCGGCGGCTGGTTGCTGGCACTGGCAGCTTTCTTTAGGCCTTCGAGAGCCGACTTTTGCGGCGGAAAGGCGTACCGGCTGCCTAGTATGAAGACTGGGTAGAAAACGGGCCGAAACTGGAGATAGTTGCGTGGCACGCAATGCTTTTCGATTGACGCTGGTTGGTTGGGCAGCTGTGGGGGCGATCTTGGCGGGAGTCGAGTTCGCGCACGCGCAGCCGCCGCAAGGCATCCGTAGTGGCGGCCCGAATGGACCGCAGGGCGGTTCGCAGAATGGGCCGCAAACTTATCAACGGCAGAAGTTTGATGGATCGCGTTGGGGTCGTGACCGCCGGCGGAATGACTTCGGGCAGTCTTTTCCGTTCACGACGCCGCAAGTGAACTCGGGTTGGTATCAGCGGCCTTACCCGACGCACTTGGATTACTTTCGGTTGAGGAGCAATGAGGCACCGCCGCCGTATTACGGAAATTGGAATGGGAGTTATGGTGGCTGGGGCGGCCCGGTGGGAGTTTTGGATAACGACGCGAGCGGGTATGCGACGCCGTCGAATGAGGATGGGGTGAGTGGCGGCCAAGGGGTGTCGCCGCGGGCGCTGTTAATGAATCCGCCGTCGGATCAAAGCAAGAGTGGGGATGCGAGCGGCAAGGGAACGGGGGCGGCTGTCGGGAGTGAGAGCTTGCCGGCGCCGTCGAAGTAGGCGTAGCGGTGGTGGTTGGTCGAACCGACGAGCGTAGCTCGCCGGCTAACGAATTGCAGGGAGGCAATCGTGGGGATCTTCTTACAGTCGCGGTCAGAGTTCGTGACCGCGTTGCGGACGCTTGGTTTGAGCGTCGTCGTAGTGCTCGGCATAGCAGCGGTTTTGCGCGCTCAGGATATGGGTGGGCCGCCTGCGCAGTACGGCGGGGCGACGACATTCCGTTCAGGCGGCGTGATTGAAGACTCGTACTATTACCATCACCTTGGGCCGATGCGGTCGGCGATCGAGGCCGGGGGAATTCCGCAGGCGAATGGGTGGTATGAGTATGGGTTTCCGATGCAGAGTTATCGGTGGGGATGGTTTGGGGCGGAGCGGCATTACCCGCGGGTGATTTGGCACGACGGGTATTACGGAGATTGCGTGCGGACGGCGTATCGTGGGTATTAGTGCACTGCGGGTAGGGCGTGGGCGCCGACGCTAAGTAACAGTTAGCGTTGCAGGCCGATGTTGAAGCTGAAGACTTGCTTTTCGTCGGTGGGGGCGGAGAGGACCGGGAAAGCAAAGTCCAATGCAATCGGGGCGGGGCCCATGGCGGGGACCGTGATTCGCAAACCGAGACCAGGTGCGACGCGGAAGTTGTCGCCGTGGATGGCGATGTTCTCTTCGACGGTGCCGAAGTCACAGAATGCGACGCCGTGGATCATGTCGTCGGCCGTGAGTGGGAACAGGTATTCCACGGTGTTAAGCCATTCGAATTGACCACCGACCTGGACGTTCTGCACGACCGGTGATGCGCCGCGGAAATCGAAACCGCGGAGGGTCGAAAAACCGCCGGCGAAGAAGTTTTCGAAGATCGGCGTGTGGTCGCCGGTGACGCCGACGCGCGAGGAGACGGTGAGCACGTGTCGGCCGGAATGGTCGGGTCGCTCGTCGAGCAAGAAATACTGGCGGCCATCGAGCACGGCGCGTGGGTACGTGAAGCTGCCGGTGACTTCTTCCAGTTCGAGCTGCAAGAAGTGGCCCTGGGTGGCCAGGAACGCGCTATCGCGTGTGTCGTTCGCGATGCTGTATTTGAAACCGTGGATCGTGTTATCGCCGACGACTTCGGCGAGCTCGGGCAGCAGCGGGTTCGACGGATTGCTGATTTTGACGTCTTCGCCGCGGTACGCGACGCCCATCGACAGATCGTTTTCGATCCATTGGTAACCGAGCGAAACGCGGCCACCCGTACGTTGTTCGTCCCAATCGCGGTATTGGCGTGTGAAGTACGAACCGCTGAGGCCGAGGCTGACCGGCGTATCGAGCAGGTAGGGCTCGGTGAAGCTGGCGAGGTAGCGTTGCACCTCGGTACCGGGAGCGGCTTCTAAGCGGAAGTGTTCGCCGGCACCGCGCCAGGCTTTGCCATCGACGACGTCCTGCCAGCTGGTGGGGTAGCGTGTCCAATCGAAGTTTTGTTCGTCGAGCAAGATTTGGCCGACGAGGCCAGCGTCGGAATTCACGGCGACGCCAAGCATGAGGCGGCCGGTTTGGTTTTCGCTGAGGACGACGTCCATGTCGACGGCGGGGTCGGTGAACATCGGAGTGAACGAGTCGGTTGGCGCGGTCGTGTTGGGGACCGGACCGAGGGGCGTGATATTCGGGCTTGGTGCGAGCGAGTTCGGTGAGGTCGGAGGCGGCGCGAGGGACGGCGGCGGAGCCATCGTGGTGGGGCCGTTGTAGATGGGTCCGCCCGGCATTGGTTGTGGACCCGGGGCATATTGCGGAGCGCCGGGCGCATATTGCGGAGTTCCAGGCGCGTATTGCGGTGCGCCGGGTGGAACCGGAAGTTGTTCGTAAGCTTGCGGACCTGTGACGACTGGTACGGGCGCGGTGGCTGGATTCGGCGGAATTTGCGGTTCCGTGATAGCAACCTGGCGAACCGGGTATTGCGAGCCGCCGGGTGGCACGGCTTCGGGGCCGGTAGCGCCGACGGCCTGGCCGCCGAATGCTGGTGAAGTGTAGCGGTCGGCAGACGAGGGTGGTGCGGTTGGTGTTGGGTAAGCGTTCGCGGGATAGTTAGGAGCGGCGGCCGTTGGGGACGTGTAGGCGGCACCAGTCGCGGGTTGGTAGGGGCTTTGAGTGCGGACGACCAAGCCGCTGTAAGGATTTTGAGTCGATGCAGCGGCCGATTGGTTTGGCGCGTAGATGTTGGAAGGAGACGCCGCCGTGTTGGGCAAAGTCGTTACGACGGGCGGTTGGGCAACCGTGTTGTCGTCGTAAGGTGGACGGCGAACTTCGTGGGCTTGCGGGGCACCTGTGAATACTTTGTATACCGACTCGGTCGAAACTGGCCGCGCATTCGCAGCGGGCTTCGAGGCGTCTGCGGCGGTATTGTCTAGATACAGATGGAGATCGACGTCGGTGTCGCTGTGGGTGTAGTCAGCCGGAGCTGGAACTTGGTAGGTCTGCGCGTGGGTAAGCGCGGTTTCGAGTGCGGCGTTGGGTGGCGGCAGGAGTGGTGCGCCGTCGGCCGGCTCGTCGTCGTCATCTGGACTTTGACCGCGGAAGCCGGAGCTATCGTTGCTGGCGGTTTTCTTGTCGCCGACTTCGGGGATGTGGTAAGTGATCTTGGGCGACACGCCGTGCGAGGGGTCGGTCATGAACAGACCGCTGGCTTGGAGGCGGCGTTCGCTGGCGTGAATTTCGCGGATGTCGGCGATTTGGCCGGATTTAAGCGATAGGCGATTGAGCGCGGTTTCGATTTTAGTGTGCGGATTGTCGCCGTTGATGTGCACGAACACATTGCCGACGCGCCAGCGCTTGCCCTCATCGATGTGATAGAGGAGCTTCAGCCGGCCTTCCTGTTCAAGGAAGATGGGTTCGGCGCGGATATCGGCGAAGATATAGCCTTGGCTGCCGTAGAGTTCTTTGAGCCAGGCGACATCGGCGTTCATGCGATCTTGCTCGAACGGCTGGGGGCCGGCCGGCAATGGGAAAAAATGATGATAGGCTTTGACGAAGGCGTTGGGACCCGATGTGGGATCGGGCTTAAGGTCAACGCCGATGGTGAGCGATTCGCTGGGGAACAGTCGGTTGCCAATGAAGGCGACGTCTTGGACCTGGTAGCGTGGGCCTTCGTGAATTACGAACCGCAGCGTGAGCCACTTGTTCTTTTCATCGAACACGAGCTCGCGGCCAATTTTGGCTTGGAAGTAGCCGAAGGAGCGGTAGAAGGCGGTGAGCTTGTTGACGTCGGCATCGATTTGATCGCGATCAACATAGCCTTTGAAGATGTACAGGATCGGCGGCGCGGAGTCGACTTTGGTGCGCAGACGGCGCTCACTGACGAACTCGTTGCCGACGAACTCGACCTTCCAGATTTTTTGGGATTGGCCTTCGTTCACCACGAACACGATGCCGTGGTCGGTCGGCTTGTCGCCTTCGAGAATGCTGATTTGGGCGTTATTGAAACCGTTTCGGTGATAAAGGTCGATGAGCTTTCGCTTGGCTTCTTGCACGGCATAGGGATCGACGGGACCGCCGACTTTGAGATCGGTTTCCTTGGAGAGTTTGCTGGTGCGAAGCTCGGCGTTGCCGAGGTACTCGACGTAGCGGACGACGGGCCGCTCGATGACTTTGAAAATGACGATCCGGCCTTTGCCAGCTTGCTCGTAGGTGGGCTGGACATCGACAAACCAACCGCGGGCGGTGAGCTTGCGGACGTCGCGCTGGACGAGCGCGGGGTCGAAGGGGCGGCCGATGCGCGTTTGGAGCTGATTCAGGATCTGAGAAGTGGGGATCGTCGTGTTGCCGACGATTCGGATATCGGCGACAGGCTCATCGGTGGCGGATAGCGTGGGGCCGGAAATTTCGCGGTTGTCTTTCTTTTTGCCAAAAATCGAATTGGCGGCGGAGGGAATATCGCTCATGCCGCTGCCGCCGGGTTGGGCGGTGGCGCTAGTCGAGATACAACTCAGCGCAATGGCGAGCGCAGCTGCCGAGAGCAAGGCAAACGGGTGCTTAACGCGCTGAGCCAAAGTGCGGGTTCCGATGTTTTACGGCAGTCGTCGCGGGAAAGACGGTTCGCCTATCGCTGAGACAGCGGTTCGACAAGGTTTGCGCGCCGCGGGCTCGCACGTCTAACCAAGGGACTTGGCGACGGCTGTTGGCAGTGCGCAAAAGCTGCGTAGAGATAGCCAATCTGCCATTTCGCGGCAAGGCAGGTTCGCAATCGTGAAACTGGCTGCGAAGTGTTAACCAGTTGTGGTTGCCAGCAGCATGGGGACGCTCTGTAAATTAGAATCTCGCTGCTAGTTTAGCTAGATGATCCTATTGGTGATATTTCACGGTGACGGTTGCAAGCTAGCCAGCAGTAATGGCAGACCGCTTTGAAAAGTTAAGGCGGAGGGGAAAACGAGCGGACTGGCTGCGCCGGAGAATCGCGAAAAGCTTTGGCATTTACGGGAGATTGTGGCTAAAATCGGCGATGCATCAGAGCTTGTGTCATCTAAGACGTGAGAGGAAAGCTAATGACCAAACATTCAGCATCGTTCATTTCATTTTCGATTCTGCTTTTTTCGTGTGCGACGGCGCAGGCAGCACTCATTGCTTACGAACCTTTCAACGACACGACGCCGAATCGAGTTCTGGGTCAAGCGAATGCATCGACCGGCACGAGCTGGCTGCTCGCGGCGGCGGCCGCCGCCGGTGGTGATACGACAGGTGTCAACGTCGCAAGTGGAAGCTTGGCTGTGCCAGCGGTGATGCCCACGCCGATCGGCAATTCGGCGACGATCAACGGGAATGGGAATTCGAGTGGCGCGGCCGATCGATTGGCGTTCGCGAGTGTGGGTGGCGCAATCACATCGGGAAGTGTTTTCTTTTCGATGGCGGTGAAGATCACTGACGTGAACGCGGCCCAATCGAACAACACGATTGGGGGCTTCTTTTTTGGTTTGAATAACACGGGCAATTCTGCGACGACAACGAATCCGAGTTCCGTTGCCGCGCGGTTGCAAATGCGGATCGATCCGACGGATGCTTCGAAGTACGATCTTGCAATCTTCAATAATCGAGCGGCTGTTTCGACGAGTCCATTTTGGACGTCTGGCCTCACCGTGGGCGACACACAATTTCTGGTCGGCTCTTATGACATTGCGAACCAAGTTTCGAAGTTGTGGGTTAATCCGAGCATGAACACGTTTGGCGACAATTCGCTGACGCCGGCGGCTACGGTGAGCGATACGACGGCCGGAGCGGCGATCAATATCGCGAGCATCATTTTGCGACAGAGCCCGGCTCCGTTTGTAAATTTGGATGAAATCCGGGTTGGAACGGACTGGGCCAGCGTTACCGCTCCGGAGCCTGGTACATTGACGCTGCTTGTGTTGGCATGTGGTGTATTATCATCCGCGGTTAGGAAGCGCCGAGCTGAACTATGCGAAATTTAGCCATCTTGTGCTTTTGTTTGTCGTCGACGCCGATTTGGGCGGCCGATCTTTTGCTTTACGATGGGTTCAATTACAGCCCTGGCCAGCTGTTGGTTCAGCCCACGGACAATGGGGTCACACCTACTCCTGGGCACCATAACGTGGCGTACAACGTCGATTGGCGCTATGCGGGCACCGGAGGGACGAATACGAATGCGCCTGGGGTCAAGTCGGGCAGTTTGAGTGTGACCGGCTTGCCCGCCCCGACGGGTAACAGTGTCGCGTTCGATATGACGCAAACCGGCGCCGCGCGCATTGGATTGCCAGCGGCGATCAGCAGTGGCACGATCTACTGGTCGGCGATCGTGCAGATGAACAACACCAACACGCTTTCATCCAGCACCACCACGGGTGCGCTGATAGCCGGGCTTAATAACACGACTGGATCCAGCGGAGTCATCACGGGTGGCGGATCGATTTTGCTGGTCAAGAAGGCTCAGACTGACCCAGGAAACACGGACTATGAGCTCGGCACGGGCGTTTCGACCAACAATTCCGATCGCACATTCGACTCGACTCCGCTGCAGCAAGGCGTGCCGGTATTCGTCGTAGGTTCGTATCAGTTCGTAGGCACGGCGGCACACGATGACATTGCGCGGATGTGGATCAATCCTGCATCGAGCTCGTTCGGGGTTGATGAGGCGTCGAAGCCCGCAGAATCGCTGATTAGTCAGAATGGTGCCGGCGCCGATTTGGCTGGCGTTTCGAGTTTGTTCTTGAGGAATATCAGTACGGTGGGCAATTTCGATTTTCAATTGGATGAGCTGCGAATCGGAACGACGTGGGCGAGCGTGACTGCTGCTTCGACTTCGCCTGGAGTTCAAGGAGACTACAACGGGAATGGAGTGGTGGACGCGGCGGATTATGTTTTATGGCGCAATGGCGGCCCACTTCAAAACGAAGTGGCCTCGGGCGGGACGGTGGACTCGGCCGACTACGATGCGTGGCGAGCGCGGTTCGGGAATACCTCTGGCAGCGGGGCAGGGCTAGTTGCGAGCGAAGTTCCGGAGCCGACATCGCTGGCATGTGCTATTCTGGCCGGCGTGACACTTTCGTTCACTTTGCGGCGGCGGTCGCGAGAGATGGCTTTGCAGCAGTAAGTTGATTAACAACGGAAGCAATAAGCCAAGCCTCGCTTTGGATAAGTTGTCCATTTCACGCAACTCGCGCGATTAGGCTGAAAAACCTTGGCGTTTTTCAGGCGTTCCAGTTACAATCGCAGGGTGTATTTTGACTGACGCGCTATTGTCGCGGGATGCGGTCCCGACTAAATGACATGGCGGATGGGAGTGGAGGAGTAGCGTCGTCAAATTTCTGCGATGCTATTCCTTGCGCGGTGTGGGAGCCGTGATATTCGCGTTGTCAATTGACCGCAGATACTGCCGTTGAAACCGGCGATGGATGTGGTCGCGGTGGGCGATTTGGAAGTTGAGTCAAACGCGAATGGCAGATTGAGGCCCGAGATTTGCTTTCACCGTTCGGAGTTCTTATTGCGTAAATTGGACGCATGCGCCGTGGCTGCCCACGGCATGGTTGGAAATTTGCTAGACGACCCACGCTTGCTCATGGGAGCGGCGCACAACTTTAGGACGATATCAACAATGAAAATGTGCAAAGCGTTTTTGGCGGTAGCGGGCATTGTTGCGGTGAGTTTTTCGACGGCACGCGCTCAGACTTGGACCGGGTCAGGTGGCAACAACAAATGGACGACGGCCGGAAATTGGGACAGCGGGGTTCCGGGCAGTGGTAGCACGGCAAATTTTGTAGATGGCGGCAATAGTAACACGAACGTGAGTCTCAGCGGCGGAAACCAACCCATTGGCACGCTTAATTTCGACACGGCCAACGCGGCGGCGTTCAATCTGGGTGTACTGAACTCGGGCGATCAGTTTACGTTCGACGGTGGCGGTTCGATTACGATCGGCGCGGCCGTAACGAACGTTGAAACTATCAACGCGAAGATTGATACGGGCGGCGATCTCAATATCAATCTGGCAAATGCGACGACGACGCCGGGCTTGAAGCTTGAGGGGAGCGTGAATCTCAATGGCTTTTTGAACTTGGGATCTACTACTCCATCAAGTGGGGCGATCACGGTCGACGCACCGATCACGGGGCCTGGAATCGTGAACAGCACGATCCGCACCGGGTCGCTTAATCTCAATGCGCAGAGCACGTATTCGGGCGGCACATTCTTCAATGCGACGAACAGCGGCGAGCAACCGGCGATTCGGCTGGGTGTTGATTCGGTCGGCGCGCCCGGGTCACTGGTTTCCGGACCGCTGGGTACTGGACTGATCACGGTCCAAAGCGGCAATCCGGCCGTGTTTCAGCCGGTCGGCGGGGATCGCACGATCGCCAATGATTGGCTCTTCACAAATGCGATATTTGTTGGATCGATACCATCGGCGCCGTTGGTGGATCCTACGCCACATAGCTTAACGCTGACGGGGAACGTGACACTGGGAACCACGGGGCGGGTGCTGACGAACAACTTGCCCGCAGGTGTGTCGCTCAATTTTGGCTCGTCGACGGTGACTTCGAATCTATCGTTGAGCAGCACGCTCTCGTTTCAAACGCAGAGCGCTGTTTCAGGCGCCGGGGGCGGTGTAACGGTCATCAACGATCCGATCGTCAACGGCGTGGCCAACGGCGCGATCGCGGTTCAAAACAATGCCACTTTGATACTGAACAACGCGAACAACACCTATTCTGGCGGGTCGAGTATCACAGGCACGGGCGGCGTTCCTGGCAACCCGGTGAACCCGGAGTTGATCGTTAACGGGGTAAAGAGTGGGGCGGGTAATATCAACGTGAATAGCCGATGTGGTACGGGCGCCGGCACCGCGTGTTCCGCAACGAATGCCACGCTTATCGGCGTCGGCGTACTGGGCGGTACTGGCAGTATCTCGGGTTTGGTGACCAACGCGGGCATCATATCGCCGGGTTCGGTCGCGGGCACGCCTTCGACGCTCACGTTGACGGGGAATGTCACGGATAGCGGTATTGCGGTGGCCCCTTCGCATTGGGCGATTGACCTGAGCGGGGCGTCGTCCGACAAGCTTGTCATCGGCGGAAATGTCAGCTTGGCGGGTGTTGATAATCTCGATGTGTCCGGCGTTGGCAGCGGCACGAGTTGGGTAATTGCTACCTATGCGGGTACGCTGACCGGAACGTTCGACGTCGTTACACCTGGCTATACGGTGGACTACGGGACCGGGAGCAATAGCAAGATCACATTGAATGCGGCTGCTCCCGGCGGAGTCCCGGGCGACTACAACAATAATGGGGTCGTCGATGCCGCGGACTATGTGCTGTGGCGCAATGGCGGGCCGCTGCAAAATGAAGTCGCTTCGACAGGGGTCGTGGACGGGGCGGATTACGATGCGTGGCGGGCGCGGTTTGGCAACACCTCCGGAAGCGGCAGTTCGCTGAGCGCGGGCGCTGCGGTACCGGAGCCGGGCACCTTGGCGCTCTGGATGGTTGGATCGGGTCTGGGGTTGGTTGCGAAAGGTCGCCGCGCGAGAAACGGCCAGTGGCGATTCGTTGTTAGGAAGAAAAGCAGCGAAGGCGCGGTGATACGGTGAATTGCTAAGAGGATGAGGATTAGGGAATGATCGTGCGCACTCGTCGAACGAATAAAGATCGCGGTTTCACGCTTGTGGAATTGCTCGTGGTGATCGCCATTATTGGTATTTTGGTCGCGCTGCTTTTGCCAGCGATTCAAGCGGCGCGGGAGGCGGCGCGGCGGGCGCAATGCCAGAGCAATATGAAAAACATTACGCTGGCAGTATTGAATTATGAGAGCGCTAACAAGAAATATCCGCCGGGATTTGTGTCGTCGCCAAGCGCGACCGAGGCCTGGGGTTGGGCTGTCTTCACTCTGCCATACTTAGAAGAGCAGAGCATTTACGATCAGCTAAGGCCTTCGACGACATACTTGGGGCCAGTAGATGCCACTAGGAAAGGGCGACGTAATTTGGCGGATGCACTCGCTGCCGCGGCGCCGGCGAATGCGAGTGAGCTTGCACCATTGCAGACGCCAGTGCCCGTGTTTCGTTGCCCAACAGATTCGACACCGACGCTTGTACCGTGTGACCAACCGGGCGGCGGGTGTAGTGGCAGCTGGCAGTACAATTCAGGGCAGCCGGCACCGACGAGCGATTTGGGGATTTGGGGACGAAGTTTCATCAGCACGAATTCGGCTAAAATCACGCAACGATTCTTGCCGCCGACCTCGAATTACGTGGGGAATCGAGGTACTGTTGACGCGGGCTGCCCGGGAACTCTGGATGGCACCAGCTGGACGCCTAATCAAACGGTATGCAACAGCACAGGCGTGTTTTTTGGAAATAGCCAGGTTGCGTCGAAGCAGATTACGGATGGAACAAGCAACACGTTCATGGTGGGAGAGCGCGATCACTATTGTTTATCGGCCACTTGGATCGGCGGGCGGGAAACGGTGGACGGGTCCGAAATGCATAGTACGCTTTGGACGCTGGCACACGTTGAACATGCCTCGCTCAATGACCCGCGTACGTTGCAGTACGATACTTGCACCGAGTCGTTTAGTAGCTCGCACAAGGGCGGTGCATTCTTCGGCTTCTGCGATGGCTCGGTTCACTTTATTAGCGATGACATTAACTCGAATCAGGGCCCTTCAAGCTCGACTTGTCTCGCGAATCAACCGGCACCGCTCGGCTGTGCTTCGCGGCTATTTACCAACGTAATTGGAGTTTACCAACGTCTTGCTTGGCGAGATGATGGTGAAACGGTCGACAGCTATTGAGAATCTTGACGTAGCGTTCGCGAGCTTGCCCTAATCGACATTTGGAAAGGCTAACAAGCGATGATGGATCGGCAGAGTCGAATCGCCGCGTCCTTTCTGTCGTTGATCGTATTGGCTGGCTGTGGTACGAGCGGTCCTCAGATTGCGCCAGTCAGTGGTCACATTACACTCGATGGCCGACCGCTGGCGACAGCGGACATAGTCTTTCAGCCGGAGGACGGGCAGCGTCCATCTATGGGGCGATGCGATGCGGAGGGTCGCTACGTGTTATCCTACAAGCGCGGCCAGGAAGGCGCGCTTGTGGGCAAGCATGTCGTGCAAATTTCCGTGTCCCGAGAAATAGTCAAGAACGCGCCGACGATTGCGGCAAAGTTCAACACTCAGTCGGAAGTTCGTCGTGAAGTGAAACCAGGGCTGAATGAATTTGACTTCGATGTGACCACGGAAAAGGCCGAAAAAAAATGATCGCTCAAGGTCATTTTACAGCGGAGCTCGCGTCGTTAGAGAGAATCGGGCCCGAAGTCGGCGAATTCGTCGTATTCTGGCTGCTGGTAGTTTTCGAAACGCGTGACGTTTCCCCGCCACGTAAGTTTGATATCGCCAATTGGACCGTTGCGCTGTTTTCGGATCAGCAACTCTGCCTGGCCCGCTACTAGCTGCCGTTGATCGTCATCCTGCGCGTACATTTCCTCGCGATGTATAAACATTACGACGTCGGCATCTTGCTCAATGGCGCCCGATTCACGGAGGTTGCTGAGCTGCGGCTTGTGCGCGCCCCCGCCTGATTCCGCTTGCCGATTCAGTTGCGCCAGGCAAACGACGGGGATGCTTAACTCACGCGCAAGCCCTTTGAGTCGGCGTGCGATTCGGGCAACTTGTTCTTGCCGGGGATCTCGGGAATTATCCGGTTCAATCAACTGCAGGTAGTCGATAACAACGGCGGCAAGTCCCTCGCGCCGCTTGAGTCGACGGGCGGTGGCCGCGATTTCGGTCATGTTACGACTTGGCGAATCATCGATGAAGAGAGGTGAGCGGCTCATAGCACTCGCTGCCGCCACGAGCTTTCTTGAGTCATCCGCTTTCATCATGCCGTTGCGAACTCGATAGCTATCCACCTGGGCGCGCGAACAGAGGATTCGATCACAAAGCTCCAACGCCGACATTTCTAAACTGACGAATAAAACGGGCCGTTGTGGTCCATGATCGTCGAGCGAGACGTGCTCAACGATATTTAGAGCGAATGCCGTTTTTCCCATACTCGGCCGGGCGGCAATAATCACTAATTCCGAATTTTGCAGGCCGCCGGTGAGCTTATCGTAGTCGCTGAACCCTGTTTCGATTCCAAGGCACTTATTCTTATCCTGACGTGAATCGATCCGAGTGAGAGCCTCCATGAGAACGTCATGGACTGACTGAACCTGACTTTCTTGGCCAGTATCCAGTATGCGAAATACCCGCTCCTCTGCCTTGGCGAGCATCTGGCGGGCATCGACGCCGGTTTGATAGGACTCTTGGATTATGTCTGTGCTGGTGTGGATCAGCGATCTGAGCACAGCTTTGTCTCGAACGATGCGCGCGTAATGATCAGCATGCGCGGCCGTTGAGACTTCCTGTGAGAGTTCTAGCAGGAATGCGGCTCCGCCTACTGATTCATACTCGCCGGCATCCCTCAGAAGCTGGCTGAGCAAAATTGGATCAATCTGCTTGCCGCTCTCGTGCAGGGCGAGCATGTGGCTGAAGATCGTGCGGTGGGCGGTGTCGTAGAAGTCGTCGGCCCGTACAAGGAGGGCGACTTCATCGCAGGTTTCGGGGAGGAGGAGCAGGCTGCCGATGAGTGCCCGCTCGGCTTCGAGACTACGTGGCGGTTGGCGATCGAGGAGCTCGCCGATTTTGGCGGAGGGTTCTGCGCGCGGCTTTCGATCTACTGTGGCCACAGATTCGATCCGTCGTGATTTACGGGAGCTAACGCGTCCAGCTGCGTGGGGGACCGGAAACTATCTTACCATACGAAAACCCCCGGCAGAGCCGGGGGCTGACGTACGAATGCGCGAACGAAATATCTGCAACAGCAACTAGGCTTCGGCGGCCACGGCAGGGACGACCCAGACCTTGAGCTCGCCTTCGACTTCGCTCGAGTAACGGACCTTTACCGTGTAGAGGCCGAGTTCCTTGAGCGGGCCTTCGAGGCGGATTTGGTCGGACGACAGGTGGATGTCGCTGTTCTTGAGAGCGGCCACAATATCGGCGGCGCCGACGCTGCCGTAGAGATGACCATCCTCGGTGGCGTTGGCCTCGATCGTGATGCTCTGCTTGGCGAGCTCGGCGGCTTGCTTGCGGAGTTCCGCCTGGCGCGCGAGTTCGATTTGCTGGAGCTTCACCTTGTGCTTATCGACCATGCGCTTGTGATGGTCGCTCGCGAGCGTCGCGAGGCCGTGCGGAATTAAGTAGTTGTAGGCGTAGCCGGGCTTCACTTCGACGACCTGGCCTTGTTTGCCGACGTGCTCAACCGAGTGAACGAGAAGCAGCTCGACGCCGCCGCGCTCGCCTTTGGGAAGCGGCTTGTACGGGCTGGTGAGAGTGCGTTTAATTTTGCGTTGTTTGGTTTTCATCGGGAGACTGGGGGCTGGGGGCTTGGGACTGGAAAAACGTTCAGCGCCAAAACCCTAGAATGGGATGTCATCGCTCGGCGGGGGACCACCGGCGGGTGAGTATTGTTCGGAATCGTCGTATTGCGGTTCGCCACCGCCAGCACCGCCGCGCGAGCTACCGCCGCGGGCACCACGTCCTCCACCTCCACCGCCGGCACCGCCACCTTCGCGTGAGCCGAGCATTTGCATGCGGTCGCAGGTGACGCGGAGCTTGGAGTGCTTTTGGCCATCCTTCTCCCAGGTGTGGAGCTTGAGGCGGCCTTCTATGAGCACGGGCGAGCCCTTGCTCAGGTATTCGTTGGCGATTTCTGCGGTGCGGCCCCAGAGCGTGATATCGACGAAGGTGGTTTCATCGACCCATTGGTCGCCTTTTTTGATGCGATCATTCACGGCGAGGCCGATATCGGAGACTGCGGTGCCGCTAGGGATGTAGCGGAGCTCTGGGTCGCGGGTCAAATTGCCGACGAGGATGACGCGGTTGAAGCTGGCCATGGTGGTTCTCTCCGCAGGGGAGCGATTTTAAAACGTTGGGATTTGGTGCCTGATGGGTACTGAACATTCGTTCCGTTCAGTCAGTTCAACCTATCAAATGGGCGATGGGGTGGCAATGAACTTCGGAGGTGACAAATGACGCTGCAAAATCCCAAGTTTTCGAGGGTGCTATCAGGCTCGTGGGGAAATCTTGTCGACTCAGTTCACTTGCGTGAGATAGCTCCACTAAGCTTCGAATTCCGGAATTTCGATCGCCGCGACTTCGCGATTTGGAGTGGCGACCGGAGCCGGAGCGTGTTGGGCTGGGCCGGCTTTGGCGTGCTCGATGACGGCATCCACGATGTGCGGATGGATCTTGAGGACGAGGTGCCGCAAGATACCCTCGTGGATTTCCCACTGGCGGTTGAGGGTGGTAAGCATCGAGCTGGGGCCGCGGAAGTAAATCAACCAGTAGGCGCCTTTGCGCTGGCCGTTGATCGCGTAGGCCAAGCGGCGTTCTTCCCAGAGGCGGCTGACGAGGACTTCGCCCTGTTCGGCCTGGATCATTTTCTCGAGTTCGGCCGACAGGCCGGCACGCTCGCGGGCGTAGCGGTTCGAGTCGAAGATGATCATTGCTTCGTAAACGTTGGTTCGTTCGGACAAGGGTGAGGCTCCTTTTTTGGCCGGGGCGGGGACGCCCCGGCTCACTGTAATTTAGTTGTATTGGTTCATCGCGGCGGCGGTGCCGGCTGTCGTCCAGTGTTCGACGGCCTCGGCGGCGCGATTGATTGTTTCTTCGATTATTGTGCGGTCGGATGGACCGAATTTTCCTAGTACAAAGTCGGCGGCGTCCCAGGAATCCGGCACTGGTCCGATGCCGACTCGCAAGCGGCTGAATTCTTCCGAACCGAGCCGCTTGATGATGTCTCCCAAACCGTTTTGTCCGCCGGCCGAGCCCTTGCTGCGAAATCGCAGTGTGCCCAGTGGCAGGTTGAAATCATCGCAGATAACTAGCAGATCGGTGAGCGGCAGTTGGTAAAACGCCATTGCCGCCTGAACGCTTTGTCCGCTGCGATTCATCAACGTGTGCGGCCACAGGAGCAAGGCACGTTCGCTGCCGATCGTGACATCTACTGTGCTGCCGTCGAACTTCTCTTTGGGTGAGTCGCCGCCGTTGCGTTTGGCAACGAGGTCGATCACGTTGAAGCCGACGTTGTGCCGCGTGTTTCCGTATTTCCTCCCGATGTTTCCTAAACCGACGATCAGTTTCATCCGCTATGCCGCTTTGCAAGACCTGCTCGCTGAAGCGACCAAGCCAAAGCGGAACTGGGTTATTCCTTCTCTTCGGCCTCTTCTTCTTCGTCGGCCTTGCCCTTGCTGATGACTTCTGGTTCGGCGGCGCCTTCCTCGGCGGCTTCGACTTCTTCTTCCGACACTGGCGCGACACAGTGGACGATCATTTCATCTTCGTCGCCAAGGATGGTTGCCCCGGCGGGAAGATCGCTGATGTCCTTCGCAGTGAGGTGATCGCCGATTTTGAGATTCTTAATGCTGATGTGAAGCTTTTCGGGGATCACATCGAGCGCGACTTCGATTTCGATCGAGTGAATGACTTGTTCAATGACGCCACCCTCGCGAACGCCGATGGATTCACCCTTGAGTTCAATGGGCACTTCGATTGTTACTTTTTCGCCGGCGTGGACGCGGAGCAAATCGACATGCAGCAGGACTTGATAGAAAGTGTCCCACTGGACGTCTTGAAAGAGCGCTTTGCCGGTGGCGGCACCGTCGAGATCGACGACTTTAGCGCCGTGGCGGAGCGATGCCTGAACCTGATCGTATCCCAGGGTGAGGCTGACGGGCTCTTCGCCGTGGCCGTAGAGGATGGCGGGTAAATGGCCCGCACGGCGGAGGCGCTCGTTGCTGCGCTTACCGTGCGTTTTGCGTGTTTCGACCTTGAGCGTGTCGGACATGGTAGTTCGATCCGGATGGATTTCTAGCGGGCGGCGCGGGACACCTGTGAAAAGTGTCTGCCGCGGGGAAACCACTTATTGTGGCGTTAGGAGGGCTGGTCTTCAAGCCCAAGAAATCAGGGATTTAACGCTCGAACTTTGCCGAAACCCACGAAGAACGACGGAGGCTCAATGTCGAAAATTAAGGCTCGCCGCGATAAGAAGGAGGGAAAAAGAGGCCGGCTCGGGGGCCGCGAGCAGTGTAATCGTACCCGACCCTGCGGCGACGTATTGGCCGAAGTGGGATCGCCAGAATTGTGGAACTAGTGACGGTGCCTCCGACTCCAATGAATGTGGATTTGCAGGGCGAATTCCAGCCGCACTTAAGGTCGACTTTCTGGCGATCGCGGCGAAGGTTGATTCCTTGCGGTGGCGGCGGGTTTTTTGGGACTAGCCCCGATCACGGGCGAGCCAGCGACAATTTCGTGACGATTGTTTGGCATAATCTCGACGCCGGTGATATCGGGTGCTACCGGACCGCTTACTGCCAGACCAAATAAGTTGAAAGTGACCTATTCCAAACTTTTCGCCAAGCCGCGCTGATGGACGAATAGCGATAGAGCTGTCACGAGCAGGAACGATAGTGAGATAGGCTGGAAGCGCTTAGCGTGGGCGATATACGCTAACCATTACGGCCGGGGATGAGATCAGAATGCCACCGTTCGAGTTGACGCCCGTCATTAGTTCCATCGCCGGAGAGACGGCGGCCTCTTGCTATCTATTATGGAAAAGCGCGAGATCAAGGAACGCCATGTCGGGCTCGCGAAGTTTTATGTATCGGACCGATACGTCTGTGACTCGCAGAGATGCGCCGAGCCCGAGGCCTAAGACCTTAAAACGAAGCGAGAAGGGGGTTCCAGGCCGGACAAACACCGGAAATTCCCAGCTCGTTTTGCTGGGAGGCAGCGATACAGGGTAGGCCGAGTTGGTGCCCTCGGACGTAACAAGGTAACGCGGCTGAACGCCAATCACGGGGACGCGCCTGAGAGGATTCTCTACCTGATATTCGATGTGAAAGACCGCGATGTTTCCATCCGCGGGGACATCTCGAATGGTCACGCCTTGCTGATTGAAACTTGCCTTAGTCCAAGCTTTGGAATCGTTAGGTGGTTCGGCCCAAACTTGATCATTACGCCGCCAAAGCATCGAGAAATCGGAGACGCCCACAATATCGTAATTCGCAATGAGTCGATCGTAAAAACCCCACGTCGAAGATTGCACCCATTCCTCGTATTGGAAAGCGTCTCGCCGCATGGTCTGCACGAAGGGAGGCCGAAGCTCAGCAAAGTATTCGACGTACTTGTCTCGCTGCTCACCCAAGGCGTGGATTATGTAATCTAAGTTTGGTTGAAAGATTTGAAGCCGATCTTCGACTATACCGGCGTAGGTTGACCAAAGGGTACCGGTTGCGGGTTGTGGCACATCCGCGCGGATTTTGCTGGCGAAATTGGTGGCCACTGATTGCCATGGCTCTGATATCGCGGGCGCTCTTCGAGCGGCAATGATGGCGAGCAGCCAAACCAGCCATGCTCCGAGGAGGATTACGGAACCCGCACGGAACACAGTTAAGTTGGCGAAGCGGGTGTAGAGAGAGTTCCAATGGGGGCCAACTCGGCGCGCTGCCCAAACGGTCCCTAATACGAGCGCGATTCTCGTCGGAACAGCCAGGTAACCGCCATTCAAATAGCCGAAATTGGAAGTTAGCGATAAAAGCGCGTAACCCGCGCCGACCGCCGTCGCCAGCACAACCCGCGATCGATCCGGCTCGGTCGCCAGATAGTCTTGCCAAATACACCAACACCACAAGACGGCAAACGCAAGACCGAACATAAGCACGACAATCGCGCGGCTGAGCGAATACATAGTTCCATCGCCAATAAAGTGATTTGGCGGAGCCCCGAAATACCAAATCTGGTCGTTGGGGATGAGCACGAAGTAGTAGCGCAGCACATCGAGCAGTCTCGATCCAGCTAAAATCGTCGCACTGGCAATCGTGAAGATTGCCCCGAAGACGACTGCGGTTAGAAGCGGCGGCCATTCAAGGCGCGCTTCTCTAAACCGACAGACAAGCGAAGCGGTGAGACCTGTGATTAAAAAACTCCCGGCAAGGGCCAACGACTGTTCGACCCCGAGAAGCCAAGCTGCCGCTAGAGCCATCCCCAACAATAGAGCGCCGCGCCAGCCGGTGGCACATCGGTAGACGAGACCGATAGATAACACAGGAAGCAGCGAACGAAAGGAAAGCAGACTATTGCCAGGCGCATCGAAATCGCTGAGGTTAAAAAAGCGGACGATGAGCGGGATCGGAAATAACGAACAGCCCAAATAAAAAATCAGCCACAAAATGCCTGGCCAAAGGCTTCCCGTTAACAAGTAGGATGTCAACAAGTAGACGGCAATCGCGGCGAGGCGGCAGACTAACTGGCGCGTTAGCTCGGACCCGATCAGATCGCGACCGACCACGCGGTACAACGGATAGCCGATAATTGGAATTCCCAGTCCGTGAAATGCTGGAAAGTCGCGGCCGGGCAACTGTCCAAGATCAAGACGTCGGAGCGCGTCGTAATATTGGAAGGGTCCGTCGGCAAAGTGGCCCTCGAACGGACATACAGCTTGCCACGAGTAACAGAGATGCGTGCCGATGACCAGCGCCAATACGCTCGTGGCGAGCCATTGCGATTTTAAAGCACTGACGAAATGGCGAATCACGTGCCTCTACCTTTTTCGCACCCGCTTGCAAGAGTGGGCTGACAGGACAGCAGATCCGATACGCGGCGACACCAATATAGCCATTAGGTCTTGTCCCCATCTTTGACGAGTGAAACGAATGTACATGATGCGGTCCGAAGAGAGAAGGCTATCGAACTTTCGCCGTGTTTTCTCATCCGTGGCACAAACCGGTGGAACTGCCGTATGGCAAGGGTCTAACGAAACAGTCGACTGACCGATTCGTTGCGGTGGATGCGCTTAATGGCTTCGCCTAGCAGGGGTGCGACGGTGAGCACCTGGGTTTGCGGCAAAAGCTGGTCTTCGCGCAACTGGATCGAGTCGGTGACGACGAGGCTATCGAGATGGGCGGCCTTAAGGCGGTCGATGGCTGGGCCACAGAATACGGCGTGCGTGGCGGCAACGTGGACTTCCTTAGCACCGCACTCGTGAAGGGTTTTGGCGGCGCCGGTAATTGAGCCGGCGGTGCTGATCATGTCGTCGAACATGAGAGCGACTTTGCCTTTGACTTCGCCGCCGAGGATGTGGGCTTGGACGGTCGTTTCGGCGCTCGTGCGGCGTTTGTCGATGATGGCGACGGTGCCGCCGATGCGTTTGGCGTGACCGAGGGCGCGCTTGATGCTGCCTTCATCGGGGCTGACAATGACGGCGTTCGAAAGATCGATACCCGAATGGAGGAAGTGTTCGTTCAGCACGGGCGCCGCGTAGAGATGATCGACGGGGACGTCGAAAAACCCTTGGATTTGCGCGGCGTGCAGATCCATCGCGAGAACGCGGTTCGCGCCCGCACGCGTGATAAGGTTCGCAACGAGCTTGGCGGTGATCGGAACGCGACCTTCGTCTTTGCGGTCTTGGCGAGCATAGCCGAAATAAGGGATTACGGCCGTGATGCGTTCAGCGCTGGCGCGGAGCGCGCTGTCGATCATCACCAGGAGCTGCATGATGTTTTCATTCACCGGCGGGCATGTCGGTTGAATAAGGAAGACGTCGCGGCCGCGGACGTCTTCGTTGAGCTTGCACTGGATTTCGCCGTCGGGGAATTTCCCGAGGGCGATATCGCCGAGGGGGACGCCGAGGTAATCGGTGATGCGCTTGGCAAGCGTTTGGTTGGCGGTACCGCTGAAGATCTTTAGGTCGTTCATTGGGATTTTGGATTGCGGATTTCGGATCGCGGAATTCAATCGCGAATGCGACTAGGTCGGCAACTTTTTCATTTCTGTTTCGACCGCGGCCAATTCTTCGAGGGTATTAATGCTCAGGGCTTCGATTGGTTTGAGGACGCAAAGGGCGTCGACTTTTTCGCCGGATGCTTTTAGGACACTGGGGCAATCGGTTAGGTAATACTCGCCCTGAACATTGTCGGCCGTCAGTTGTTGGAGGGCGGCGAGCAGGGCATCTGGGCGGAAGACGTAGGTGCTCAGGTTCACTTCGGTAATTGCCCGTTGGTCGGGCGTGGCGTCGCGTTCCTCGACGATGCCCTGAAATTCGCCTTTTTGATTGCGGACGATTCGGCCGAGGCCAAAGGGGTTGGGCTTGTTCGCAGTACCCAGCAAGCAGGCGGGGTGTTTCGCGTCGAATTGAGTTAGGAGCGATTTGAGGGAGGAGGCCTGCGTCATGGGCGAATCGCCGGCGAGGATCAGAACTGGGCCTTTCTGGAGTTCGAGCCGCTCGCGGCACATCATGACGGCGTGGCCGGTGCCGAGCTGCTCGGCTTGGACAGCGAATTCGATGCCCGGTTCGCCCGCGAGTTCGCGGCGAACGAGGTCGGCGCGGTAGCCGACCACGATCACCATCCGCTGGACGCCGGCAGTGCGGGCGGCGTCGACCACGTAATGGATCATTGGCCGGCCGCAAACGGGCACGAGCACCTTAGGCAAATCGGAGGCCATCCGCTTGCCTTTGCCAGCGGCCAAGATAATCGCCAGAGGTTCGGCCATGGGGCGCTGGAAACCGCGGGGGCGGAGAACGAAGGGGACTGTTATCTTGCCATGAACTGGGTCATTGAGCCAGTGGTCGCATGCCGAGCGGGCGGCTCGTTGACCCTGCTTGCTCGCGTTTTTAGAATACGGGATTGGCCTGATTTCTTCGCAGAAACCCCCGTGTGTGAACCTAGCCCGTGCCGGCCGCGTCCCTTGAGTCCCCGCAGAGTGTTGAGAAGCCCGTGGTGCAAGAAGCGATCGAAAAAGCGGATCTGCTGATCGAAGCGATGGGTTGGATTCGGCAGTTTCGCGATAAGATCACGGTCATCAAGCTTGGCGGCAGCGTGATGGAAGACCCCGACGCGCTGCGGCATTTGCTTGTAGACATTGTGTTTATGGAAACGGTTGGCATGTGGCCAATCGTCGTGCATGGCGGCGGGGCTGCGATTACCCGCGCGATGACCGAGGCGAAGATTGAGTCGCGGTTTATTCAGGGTCGGCGTTACACGGACGATGCGACGCTGAAGATTGTCGAGAAGGTGCTCGCTGGCGAGATTAACGAGTCGATTGCGGCGCGGATTGAAGAGTATGGTGGCCGGGCGATGCCGCTGAATTTCGTGGGCGACTTGAATAACAACGTACTATTTGGTGAGAAGATCACGCTGGCGGGTGAAGATGGCCAGCCGATCGACTTGGGACACGTGGGGCGAGTCACGCGCGTAGATCGGGATACGATTGAGAATTTGTGTTACGCGGGGCAGGTGCCGGTGATTCCTTCGATGTGCGAAACCGAGGATGGCGAACGGCTGAACGTGAATGCGGACACGGCCGCAACGACGGTGGCCCAAGCGCTCGGCGCCGAGAAGCTGGTATTTCTGAGTGATGTGAATGGCGTTCGACGCGATAAGAATGATCCGAGCACGCTGATTCATTCGCTTACGGCGAAGGACGCTCATCGCTTGATTGCGGAGCGAGCGATTGAGGCGGGGATGATTCCGAAGGTCGAAGCTTGCCTTGAAACGCTGCAAAAGGGTGTGAGTAAGATTCACATTATTGACGGGCGGATTCGGCATTCGCTGCTGTTGGAAGTTTACACGAATCAAGGAATTGGAACGGAGATCGTGGCATCGTAGTGATCGCGGGCCGCGTGTTGGACCTTAGAAAGCAGAGCAAACATGGCGACCGCGACAAAAACGATGATGAAGCCAGAAACCGCGGAGCTCTTCGCGCGGTATGTGGTGCCGAATTACACGCGGTTTCCGCTTTCGTTGGTGCGCGGCGAAGGGTCGTACGTTTGGGATGACCAGGGGCGGAAGTATCTCGACTTCTTTCCGGGGTGGGGCTGTAATTTGTTAGGCCATTGCCCGCCGCGAGTGGTCGAGGCAATCCAACAGCAGGCGGCTGAGTTGATTCATGTGCCGAACACGTGGCACACCGAAGCCCAGGGTCGATGGGCGCAGCTTCTCTCCGAACGGAGTTTTGGCGGTAAGGCTTTTTTCTGCAATTCGGGCGCGGAAGCGAATGAAGGAGCGATCAAGCTAGCCCGCCTGCACGCCACGGACGGGCGGTACAAAATCATCACCTTCAAGGGAGGGTTTCACGGCCGGACATACGGCGCGACGAGTGCGACAGCACAGCCGAAGTATCACGAGGGAATCGGGCCGCTGTTGCCCGGATTTTCGTACGCTCCGTATGGTGATTTGGAAGCGGTGAAGAAGTTGATCGATCGCGAGACGTGCGCGATCATGATCGAACCGGTGCAAGGTGAAGGGGGCATTCGGATCCCGCCCGACGGTTTCTTGAACGGGCTGCGAGAGCTTGCCGATGAACACAACCTGCTGCTCATCTTTGATGAAGTGCAAAGCGGATGTGGGCGGACGGGCAAATGGTTCGCCTATCAGCATTCGGGCGTGACGCCGGATATCATGACGCTCGCCAAGAGTTTGTGCGGCGGCGTGGCGGGGGCCGCGATCATGACGACCGCCGAGCTGGCGAAGAGTTTGCGACCAGGAATGCACGCGGCAACATTTGGCGGAAACCCGATCGCCGCGCGAGCCGGCATCGCGACGATTGAAACGATTGATGACGAGGATCTACTCACACGGGCCACCGCTCTGGGAGAAAGGTTCCGAAAGAATCTGGCGCCGTTAGTCGAAGAGCTGCCATCCGTTACCGAGCTGCGCGTTTGTGGGTTGATGATCGGTTTGGAGCTGACTTCGGAAGGTTCGTCGCTCGTTGGAGAGTGCATGGAGCGCGGGCTCTTGATTAATTGCACGCAGCAAACGGTTATTCGGTTATTGCCCGCCATGACGTTGACCGATGCGCAGGTAGATGAAGGCTGCGAAATTCTCGCAGAAGCGCTGCGTGGGCGAGGCCGCTAAGCCGCACGCTGCGGCAATCCTGTGGCAACCGTATTTCGTTTCGTAAAAGGGTGACTATTTTGGCGACGCGACATTTACTCACTTTGGCCGACGTATCGGCGGCTGAAGTTCAAAGAGTTTTTTCGATCACCGAAGATTTGAAGACCAAGTTCGGCCAGGGTTTACGCGAGGCGCTGCTGCCGGGGCGCGTGCTCACGCTCCTCTTCGAGAAACAGTCTCTCCGAACTCGCGTGAGCTTCGAAGCCGGGATGGCGCACTTGGGTGGCAGCAGCATGCTGCTCGGCGATGATGCTGGATTCGGCAAGCGCGAAAGCATGGCCGATTTTTCGCGTGTGCTAAGCGAGATGGTGGACGTGGTTGTGATTCGCGCGAAAAAGCATTTGACAGTCACGGAGTTCGCGAAGTATTCGGCGTGCCCGGTGATAAATGGCCTCACGGATTTCGCTCACCCATGCCAGGCACTTGCGGATCTGTACACGATGCGCGAACACTTCGGAAATTTGGAAGGCCTGCAACTCGCTTGGGTCGGAGATGGAAACAACGTTGCACGGAGCCTGGTTGAAGCGTGCGGTCATCTCGGCGTAAAGATTGCCGTTTGTACGCCGAAAGGTTACGAATTTGAACCCGACTTTATCAGCTCCGCCAAGAAGACGTTTCCCAAGCTGGATATAGAACTGACTTCCGACCCTCGTGCAGCTGTGCGCGGTGCAAACGCCATCTACACCGACGTGTGGGCTAGTATGGGGCAAGAAAGCGAAAGCGAAAAGCGAAAACGCGAATTCGCTGACTACCAAGTGAACGCAAAGCTGATGTCGCTCGCTCCGAAGGACGCTATCTTTCTACACTGCTTGCCCGCCAAGCGCGGCGAGGAAGTGACGGACGAAGTTATCGACAGCGCTCAGAGTGCGGTCGTGGCGCAGGCCGCGAACCGCATGCACGTTCAAAAAGGCATCCTGGTCTGGCTGTTGGCGGCGAAGGCTTAAGGGGTGGTATTGCCGCCGTTCGTCGTCTGAGATGAGCCGGCGAATGTAAATTGTTGCACGTTGCCGATCGTGGAAAAGATCGGTTCGACCGCCACGCGGACGTAGCGGCGATCTGACGAGACAACGCCGACGGTTGACATCATCGTGCCTTCGGGCAGAGTCTGAACGATAGGCTGGAAGCCAACTGCATTGCGTCCGCCAAAGAAGGCGGCACGCCGGTCCAAGCCCGGAATGAAACGATTCGGATTTGGAGCAACGCTGGGGTCAGAACCTGTATCGATCTGTTGGGCGAGAATCGCCCGACTTATTTTTTCTTGGCGATCGACGGCTCCCGCGAGTTGGGCGGCCTCGATGGGATCGGTGCGGCGGCCGTGGTTCAAGTCGAAAAGGACCAGGGCATCTTTATCGCCTACCTCGAGCTGCTGGCGTTCGTGCTGCATATCGCCGGAGCGAAGGTGCGTGTAGACGTCGACTGTCACCTTGCCGGCGGCGACCTCGCCCCATACGCGGTGAATTTGAACTCGGTACGAGCCCGCGAAGCCTTTAGGACAAACATAAACTTCGCTCGCGCCTTCGTCGGCTTTATCCTTCGCGGTATATCCGTCACCGAGGCGGACACCACCGCCGATGGTTCGAGGATCGGAAGCGGAGCATATGGTGCCGGACGGCTCTTCGACCGAAATGTCGACATCGGCGCTGCCCGTCCAGGAGACTTTAACAACGCAATCGCGGACGACGGCTTCCTGAAGTTGTTTGAGGAATGCATCGCGCTCGTCGGTTCGGCCTTCACTTCCGAGTCGCTCGAGCGTTGCTTTGGCGACACGAGAGGCCGTTAACTCGATTTCAGCCATGCGGACAGGCCAGGCTTGGCTCAGGATGCCGATGGTTGCCCAGCGAATGCCGGCAACGTCGTCGACTTGCTGTGCGGAACGAAGTCCGAGAACGTAGGCTTCGCCGCGCAACGGTTCCATCTTCGCCACCTGCTGGCAAACCAGCATCGCGCGGCGATCGAGACCTAATCGGGAAAGGTACTGAGCGACGTACATCATTTCCTCAGCAGAATTGCTGAAATCGACGGCCGACATGACGGCCCGCTCGATATCCGACTTGGAACTGCCATTTAGTTCCATGGCGATGCCGAGGGACTCGTACATCCAGGGCTGAGCTTGACCGTTGCGCAAGGCTGCGTTGATCATCACGATGACCTGATCGAATTGCTTCTTGGCAACCAATTGGCGAGCGGTTTCTCGAATCGAGACGGGATCAACCCGATGCTGAGCGAAGTAAGAATTCCAGAACTCGGCTGGGTTCTTG
>JABDGM010000053.1 GCA_013286045.1 Planctomycetota bacterium
TCGGCGAGAGTTTTCTTGAGCTTGGTCATGCCCGCATCCTCGAGCGATGTCATCGGCAAGCGGAGCTCGCCAGGATCGCGGCCGAGCATTTTCATGGCGGCTTTGATCGGGATGGGGTTGGTAGCGAGGCTGAGCATGTCGCGGCAAAGCGGGAACAGTTTGCGATGCCACTTCTGGGCTTCAGCGATGTCGCCCCGGTCCATGGCATTGGTGAGGGCCTGCATGTCCTTCGGGATGATATTGCCGACCACCGAAATGACGCCGCGGCCGCCGATTGACATCAGCGGAAGCGTTAGGCTGTCATCGCCGCTGAGGACGGTGAGGTTTGTGGAAGTGATGATCTGCGAGGCTTGGTCGAGCGAGCCAGTTGCCTCCTTCACAATCTTGATGTTGGGCAATTCGGCGAGGCGGATGATCGTTTCCGGCTCAATGTTTTTGCCGGTGCGGCCGGGAATATTGTAGATGCACTGTGGCAGGCCGGTTTCCTCGGCGAGCACTTTGAAGTGCTCGTAGAAGCCCTGCTGGGTCGGCTTGTTGTAATAAGGGGCGACTTGAAGGGCGGCGTCTGCCCCGACCTTTTCGGCGAACTTTGTGAGCCGGAGCGCTTCGGCGGTGCTGTTCGAGCCGGTGCCGGGCATCACCTTGATGCGGCCGGCAACCGTTTCTACAACGAAGGCGATGACGCGGTCTTGCTCATCGTGGCTGAGCGTCGGGGATTCGCCGGTGGTACCCACCGGGCAAAGGCAATTGGTGCCGGCGGCGATTTGGAATTCGATCTGGGCGCGGAACGTGTCGAAGTCGATTTCGCCTCCCCGCGCAAACGGGGTCACGATCGCCACAGACAATCCGGCGAATGCCTCTCCTTTGGTCTTCATCAAACGGGCGCCTCCAAGCTGCAAAGATTAGCCAACCGACAGCGGCATAATAGGCAACCCTGCCGCTGCTGGCAATCGGCGGGTGCTGGCACAGCGGTTTCGACGGAATTCGAGGAGTTTCAGAACCTTTCGCGGATCGTGGTGTTGGAATATGGGGGGACGAATTCGGGAGGTTGGGTGAGGGACTGCGCATGAACGCGAAACGACAAAAAGTTAATGGATTTACGCTTGTCGAATTGCTGGTCGTGATTGCGATCATCGGCATCTTGATCGCGCTTTTGTTGCCGGCCGTGCAATATGCTCGGGCGTCGGCACGGTCGACACAGTGCAAATCTAATCTTCGGCAAATTGGTTTGGCGATGGATCAGTTCGTGGACAAGCAGGGGAGTCGCGGCAAGTATCCGAATGCCTGCGAAATGCCGACTGTCGAAGCGCACACTCCAACGCCACCGCCATTACCGCCACTTTTTACAGTGATTGGTGACCACATTGAAAATAGCCAGGAAGCATTTCATTGTCCGGCCGATTTGATTGACCCCTCGCTTGCCACGTACACAGATGGCATCACTTACGAAAGCTATTTTCAGCGCGAAGGCTTGAGCTACGACTACCCCGCTGCGACCGTCGCTAACAAGACTCGCGAGCAAGTGCGCTTAAATACAAAAGTGATACTGAATAGCTCGGGCGGTGCTGTTGCCTCTATTATTACCGAAACGGAGCAAAGCTCATCGCGCGTGATGATTGTCTACGATTACGCGACATTTCATGGATCGAAGGGAGACGCCGGCGCGATGAACTGGTTGTATTTAGACGGGCACGTGGATGCACTGATCGTGACCGATACGAACTAGGATGTGATGGAGAACATACCATGACCAAACGAAGGACAATAATCGGCGGCGGGATCCTGCTCCTGTTGGCGGGCATCGCCTGGGTTTTCGGATTCGTTGGCGGAACAGACCCGGCCCTTGCCAAGCTTAATGATATGCGTGGCCAAATGGGCGATAAGAACCTCACCGATGCGCAGCGGAGCGCGCTGCGCGGTGAATTTCGGCAGCAGATGCAATCTCTATCGGACGATCAGCGGCGAGCATTCTTTCAAGCGGGCCGACCGGAGTGGGAGGCACGACAACGGGAGCGAATGAACGAGTTCTTCGCTTCCTCCAAGGCCGATCAACAGAAGAAGCTCGACGAGGTACTAAATCGGATGCTCGATGCTCAAAAGAACGCCCAGAATGGGTCGCTAGCGCAGAATGGCGGACAAGGCCAAGGGAAAAATGCAGACGGCAGTAGTCGGGGCAGCCGCGGCGGTCGTGGGGGGATGACCGATGAACAGCGCGAGGAACGTTCCAAGCGCCGGATCGAGAACAGTGATCCAACAAGCCGCGCGCAATCTGCGCAATTTCGTAAGATGTTGGGCGATCGAGCGGCTCAGCGAGGCATCTCGGTGCCTCCGATGGGGCCGGGTCGCGGATTCGGACCGCGGGGCGCTTAGAGTCGAATTATCGTACGACCTGAATTCGCGGCTAAGAAATCAGCCGCTTCATTTCCGCCACCGCCTGTTGCAGGCCGACCATCAAGGCGCGGGCGATAATGCTGTGGCCAATATTGAGCTCGTGCATTGCTTCGATCTTGGCGATTGGTTTGACGTTGCGATACGTAAGACCATGGCCTGCATTCAGAGTAACGCCGGCGGCGCGGATCTTCTTTGCGGCATTGTGGAGCGTCGCCAAAGCGCGTTCGGTTTGCGAGGCGTCGTGAATTAAAGTGGCTTGGGCGTACGCGCCCGTGTGGAGTTCGATCGCATCGACTCCTAATTCAATGCCCGCATCGAGTTGCCGCGGATCGGGATCTAGAAACAGGCTCACAAGGATCCCGGCCTCTTTCAACCTGCAAACGGCATCCTGGATTTTTGATTTCGAGCTTACGACGTCCAATCCGCCTTCGGTTGTGACCTCTTCACGTCGCTCGGGGACGAGTGTCGCTTGATGGGGTTTAGTGTCGCACGCGATTTTGACGACGTCGGCTGCGCACGCCAGTTCCAAATTGATTGGAACGGCGGCCGTCTCCTTGAGGACTCGCAAATCGCGATCCTGGATGTGCCGACGGTCTTCGCGGAGGTGGATTGTGATGGCATCGGCACCGCCTAGCTCGGCTAGGGCCGCGGCCCATACGGGGTCGGGTTCATTAGTCTTACGCGCTTCGCGGACGGTAGCCACGTGGTCGATGTTGACGCCTAGAATTGCCAAATGCTGCTCCTGGTTCGCTCCAGCAACTTGGAGATTGTTTCGATCTTTCGATTAGCGTGCCATGCCGCTGGCCGTGAAGTGTTGTTCGCTCTCATAAATGCCATCATGGTCACGATCGGCGCTAAGCGTCCACAGCTGGTGCTGCGGGTCGAAAGACAGTTGGTAGTTCGGTCGGTTCGCGGCTGGTTCGGATGATAAAGTCACGCCCACCGATTTGATGGCTGTCGTCAAATCCGAGGACCTGTTTTGCCGCGGGGCCGCCGGTTCGGAATATTCGTGTCCAAATAGGAAGCTCGTCACCCCCACAAGCGTGACGATCAATACGTACTTCCGCGAAGCGGTTCTATCTTGCGGCATGTTGCCGACCGATTCACGAAGCCTTTCCAGCATCGTACGTTGTCCGATCGGCTCTTCTGACAAGTATTGCCCAATGTGAACAGCGGCGGCAGCTGCATATTCGTCGGGCGCGCGTATCAGGTATTTTGCCGACCATCGATCGGTGGCCGCGCTAAACTCATCGAGCTGGTGAACCCGCGCCTGGAATCCCAGCCCGATCAATTCATCCACGATGAATCCAGCTTCCGCCAAATTGGCGACGCGGGCGACATCGATCCAAGGCATGGTGGTGTCATCGTAGGAAGCGATATTTCCCCCGTTGTCGTCAGATGCCTCGAATAGATTTTCGTTGAGAGTTTGCATGAGATGCCGTGCCCGTTTGCGGTCGGAACCTTCAGCATCGGAAGGCTGCTGCGGCCGGACTGTGGCGAAAGCCCAGAAGGTTCGGATGTTATCGATTATGCCGCGTCTAACCAATTCGTTCCAGCACGGCGAATTCGACAGGCAATCTAGGGGCAGAAAGGACGTGTGGAAGAATCGCAACACGCGTCGTTTTTATTGCTTGCTCTAGCTTGATAGGGCGTGAGCTAAAATTTGATATCAAAAACTGATCGATTGCTGTTATTCCGTGGATGAGGTAGTCGCGTCGCATAGTCGCCTTTAGCGGGCATCGTGCGAGTCGGATGCGTTTTAACCCGTGACACCAGGGCGACTGGCCGACAGTCATTCAATGCCTCCAATTGAGTCAACTTCCGTGAATCAACAAACGACCAAAGCAATGTCCTGCGCGGATCTCGCCCAACAGATCGAGCGACTCCAGCCTCATGCTGAGCCGCAAGACGTGGCCCGCCTATGCCTTTTATTGGCCAATTCGGTTGACGGCCTCCACTCGCTACGCGAGCAACGAGCGCTACATGATGCGTGGAAGCGGACCGGGCTTAAACTCCAAGTGGCCACGGACCAGCATGCGGCAATGACCGAGGAACTGGAAGCCTTGGCCGCTTCGGACCCGAAGTCGTTCACACAGGACCAAATCTGGATTTTGATTCGCGCGATTAAGGTTCAAAGCCAGATACTTCAAATGTACGTTGGGCACGCATTGCTTGACGTGTAGCGCTTTTGCCTCAGCTGGCCGGCTTCGCGGACGAGGTCTAGAACGTCGAAGCACTATGCCGAAGGAAATGACAAAACGTCATTCCCGCGAAGCACTTCGTTACTGGGCGTCCGAATCTCAGCTCTCTACCAGGCCCCAGTCCTGGATCAAGTTGGCTGCTGCCAATGACCGGCTACATTGACATGTGTTTAGTGCGAGTTTAACCTAACGGCGTCTCCGTCGGCGTACTTAGTGCGGCGATTCGAGCTATTTGTTGGCGCAGGATGTTTCTTCCGTGGGTCTTGCACCCTTAGCGCCTGTCGTCGTACTCGCTTCGAGCTGAGAATTGGGTCATGAGCCATTCGCCGCGGCCGGATGCCGAATCGAAAGACGATACTCGAATCGAGCGATGCGAACAGCGTTTGGGCTACAAGTTTAACGATACCCAATTGTTAGAGGCGGCGCTCACGCACGCCTCGGGAGCGGATCATCGGCTCTCGTCGAACGAGCGGTTGGAGTTCCTGGGCGACGCCATCTTGGGTCTCGTCGTGTGCGAGCAATTGTTTCAGCAGTTCCCAGAGCAGTTGGAAGGTGATCTCACGAAGCTGAAATCGATCGTCGTGAGTCGCCAAACGTGCGCGAAAATCAGCCAAGCGCTCGGGCTGCGAGAGTTTCTTGTGCTCGGGAAAGGGATGACGACCAATCCGGCGGTGCCACCTTCGGTATTGTCCGACGTGCTGGAATCTCTAATCGCGGCCATTTACTTGGATGGTGGAATGCCGCCGGCGAAGGATTTCATTCTGGCGTACTTCGGACCGGAGATTGAATCCGCAGCAGCTGGTGATTCGGGCGGCAACTACAAATCGTTGCTGCAACAGTTTGCCCAGCGCGAGCACGGCGTGACGCCAACTTATCATCTGATGGATGAGAAAGGCCCTGACCACAGCAAGTGCTTTAAGATATCGGCGCAAATAGGGCGCGATCGTTATGCACCGGCTTGGGGGCGCAGCAAAAAGGAGTCGGAGCAGCGGGCCGCGCACAATGCAATCTGTGAATTGCGTGGAGACCCAGTGCCCTACCCAAGCGACGAGCCGGCGAGCAGTCCGCCGAGTTCCTGTCCCTAGCGGCGCGTCAGCTGGCTTCGTGCAACCAGTCGTCTGAGATGGGGTTTTCACCGATGCGGCCCATTTCGTCCGCACGGCGACGATGACCAACAGCAGGCCAGCCTGACACTTCTTTAAGCTCCGGCATAATTTCGAGCAGCTGCTCGGTCAAGAGTCTTCCCATGCGGCGTTCCGCCTCGGAGCGTGCTTGCCGGCGGATAGCCATGGCCGTTTTCATCACCTTGAGAAGCTGGGCTCGCATTTGCACGCGCGGCGACAGTGCATCGCCCGGTTCCGTGAGTAGCTCCTCGAGCGGAACCTCAAGCGCCTGTTGCCACCGATAGAGCTCAGAAACGAGCAGATCGGCGCATTCTTCTTCTTGAGCGCGAACCTCGCTTACCGTGCGCCCCAAACGCTGGGCAACACAACGCACCGAAAGACCTTGCCGCCGCCGTGCGGCGCTGAGCTTTTGCAAAGTAGCGGTGCGAACTGTTATCGCGGGAGCAAGCGGGATTTCGTTGAGTGGATTAATATCGCTCTGCGGCTGTCCATCCATAGTAAATACCTTAGGTTGTCGTCTCGCCACGACTTCCAAAGGCAGAGAAGGTGCCCGCCTCTCTACCGTTGTAAGAAAAGTTGCCAACGCTCGCGCTGGTCTCAGCCTCTGTTGTCCAATCCTAGGCGCGTAAATTCCGTTCGGGAATAGGTCGCCGTGCTAGTATTCCACTCTGTTGCCAAAATGTCGTGAACGCCTGCGCAATTCACGCGATTTGGCTAACTGGTTTTCGATGATGGCTGGGAGAATCAAATCGGATATCTAGTCCACATTGGGGGGACACTCGCTGCGATGCAACTTTGTGCTGCTCGAGCGGAGACGCAACCATTATGAACCTGTGAAGATCAACGCTACCGCAACGAATGCAATGTTGGCGCGATGAAGTCGGCGAAACCGACATGACCATTCCGCAGGCGCATTCAAAAACCGCCATCTCCGGCCCCGAACTAAACCCAAATCCGCCAAGCTTACCCACTGGCCGGCTGTGTGCCCGGCTCTATTTCTTAACTACTTGCCAGAAGGCTGGGCTGCAACAAAACGACTCAAAACGCGGGAATCTCCCCTTAGACTCGAGTGCGCGTGGGGAGGAACCCTACTCGTGCGCGGGTATCGTTGGATGATCGCTGTTTAAGGACAGGACCTATTGTTGAAGTGCGTTTTCGATGAGGAGAGCCAGACGAACTAGCTCGGGCACACTGCGCACGTGGAGCTTTTTCATCAGGCTGCCGCGATGCTTTTCGATCGTTTTGATGCTGAGGCCGAGCTTGCGGGCTACTACCTTGTTGGCATCCCCAGCGACGACATGACGCATTACATCTAGTTCACGTTCTGTGAGCGACTTCATTAGATAGGAGGCCTCGGCCAGGGCGACCGCGTGCTCCTCCTGCCGATGCCGGTCGGTGACATCGCAGCCCACAGATTGGAACTCGTTGAGTTCGCCAGCCGAGTTGAATAGGGCGCGGTGGGTCCAATGCTCCCACACGGTTCGTCCGTCGCGCGCGATCGTCCGATGCTCGTGCACAACGACGGGTTTATCAACTGTAACTGTCTCCAGCTTCCGGTGAAGGTCCTCTAAGTCCTGTTCGACGATTGCGGACATGAAGCTCGTGCCGAGCAATTCATCGGACGCGGTGTTGACATAGGAGCAGTACGATTCGTTCACGAAAGTACGAATACCGTCATCGCGCCAGCGGATGATAAACTCCAGGTGGTCTTGGATGACGGACAAATAGCGCTCTTGGCTCTCACGAAGTTGCTCGTTTTTCGTGGTGAGCTCGACGGTACGCTCGTCAACACGCTGTTCAAGAAGTTCGTGCGCTTTCCGCAGGTCTTCTTCGGCGCGGAATCGCTCCGTGATATCCTTCCCGATGCCTTCGATGGCAATGATCTTGCCGTCCGCATCGCGCAGTGTTGAGTCTCGAAACTCCATCATGCGCATTTGGCCGTTGGCGTGGGGAATTAGCGCTCGATACGGCGGCGTCGGTAACCCGGCGCAACGCAAGAGATGAATTTGCTCTAGGTGTTCGAGGTCCGGCGATGTGGGGTCCATGAACTCACGCCAATTCCGGCCCACCGATTGTTCGGGTGTCCGCCCGAAAATCGTATGCGACGACGGACTCACGTAGATTATGAGGCCGTCCATGTCGGTCGAATAAAAAAAGTACTCGTCGTGCAATCCCTCGACCAGGCGGCGATAACGGTCGCGGTTTTCCCGCAAATGACGAGTTTGTTCCTCGACACGTCGTTCCAACGTGAGCGACAGGACTTCGTAATCGAGTTCAACTTTAATGCGCTCCGTCACATCACGGCAAACGTATAAGATTCTGCCGTGCTCTGCACTTAGTAGCCTTACCGTAACTGATAGACTTCGCGCTCGGCCGACGGAGTCGCGAATCTGCAAACTGATGTTTGAGATTTCCGAGCGTTGTTCCAACAGGTCGCGATCGTAAAACTCGCCGGGCAGCACGCAACTCAAGCGGCTATGCTTGAGTATGTCGGCCGCGGAGTAGCCAAAGATCAGGTGAGCGTTCGGCGAAACGTAGGTCAGCCGCCCCGCGTCATCGGTTATGAGGATCACTTCGCTGATCGAGGCCATCACCTCGCGATGCAGCGCGTCGGCGTGGTGCAGCGCCTTGGCAGCGGTGCCGTGCTCCGACAAGTGGTCGAGGCGGTCTTCAAGCTGGGCGACTTGAGCGCGGAGTCGGTGGTTATCCTCGATGAGTTGCGGATTCGTTTTGCGACTTTGAGCCATGTTCAACTCCTCGACCGAGCACAGATCCTGATCTATTCAAGTATAACTGATGCTCACCGAAAGTCCGCTCTAGCGGAGGTCTTTCCGACTGTTCGCTAGCCGGCCGCCTTCCGCCAGGGCGGCTGCAATTCGGGGATCGTTGCGAATTGCCGGAAAACTACGGGGATCGAGCGGCGCATCGACTAGGGGCTGCAATTCCCGCTGCCACCAACCGACATCGACCCACTCGCCCCCTTTGTATCCTGCGCCTTCGAAATTACCAGCCGGACGGAAACCCAGGTTTTGGTGAAATCCCTGGCTGGCGTCGTTCGGCAATGACACACTGGCAAACGCCTTGAAATAGCCCTGTATCCGCAGAAGTGAAAACAGCGTTGTGTAGAGCACCCTGGCAAGGCCTCTACGTTGATGCTCGGGCGAAATATAAACCGCAACCTCGACAACCCATTGGTACGCTGCCCGCTCGCGGAGGCGAGTCGCATACACATAGCCTAAAATGCGGTCTCCATCCTCCGCGACCAACCAAGGATACGTCGCGCTGATCCGGACGATTCGCTCGCGCATGTCTTCGAGTGATGGAGGAACCACTTCGAACGTGACGCGCGTCGACTCGCAAAACGGCGCGTAGATTCTTAGGATTTCGGCAGCATCAGAGGGCTGCGCGACTCGAATTTCCACCGCCATAGATAATTCCTCGCCAACGACGCCTGATACTCACTCTTAATTACTTGTGCTATGCGCCGTCAACCCTGGCGATGAAGTGTGGCAAATCCCTAATTGCAAATCCTATTTGACACGCGGTGCGATAATTTTTTCGATTAAGTCGGGTGCTTCTCCGGCGCGCTCCAAATGCGGTGCGCGCGGCCCGCCGTCGTAGTCGAGCTTGGCAGTCCAGTAATAGGATGCGTTTTCGAATAACAGTTCGACTTTTTTCGACGACGGCGTCGCTGCGATCGCGTCTTTTAACAGGTCATCGTCAAACTTCCGGCCGTTCACAGCGAGTAATTTCATGCCCGGCCCGACGCCGGCTTTGTCGGCGGGCGAGTCGGGTACAACGTCTATGACCGCGTGCTCGCCTTCATCGTTCGAAAGGACGAGACCCAGGCTTTCCCGCAAGTCGATCCGCTTGTTCGCCTTGCTACCGGACTCGATCATCTTATTTGGTTTCGCGGAGTAGGTGAGCTTGTATCCGCCCTGCGTTATGCCACCTATCGGCGGCTCGGGCGCGAGCGACGTGAGCCGTTCGGTGAAAAACGCTTTCCAATCGTACGGTAGCACCTGGTTCAGGGCGGTGAATACGTCCGCGGCTTCGTAGGTCACGACGCTCGGCTTCGATTCTTGCGGCGCCGCGCCGCCCGAGCCCTCGCCATAAAACGCGCGGCAAAAGTCGTCGAGCGACTTCGTGCCGCCGGATTTTTGGCGAATGAGCGTGTCCGCTTCCAACCAAATCAAATCTCCCTCGTCGTAATAATCCACGCCACGGCGGCGCATGCTCCATTGTCTGCTGGAGCGGTACAGTTTCGATGCCATGTCCGCAGTATCCTGCAGCGGCCGCCATGTGCGGCCTTTGCGTTCTGAAAGATTGGCGGCGATCGCCGCAATGTGCTCGCGGTATTCCTCGGGTTTCCAAAGGCCGGTGCGGGCTGCCATCACGTCGCCGTAGTATTCTGTTAGCCCTTCGTAGACCCATAAGAGATCGTCCTGCATGGGCTGCTGGTAATCGGGTGACAACAGCCGCTTCGGTCGTCGGTATTTGCCATTCCACGAATGAAAATACTCGTGCGTCAAAAGGGTTGCAAAGTCTGCGAAAACGTCATCATCGATGAGAGATCGTTCCGCCGCCCGATTGTCCGAGCACTCGTGATGCTCTAGGCCGTTTACACCCAAGCGGTCACTTAGAGCGAGCAAAAAGTGATAGCGCTCGTAATGCCGCGAGCCGAATAGTGCCGCATACTCGGCGGGCACCCGCTGATATGCCTTCAGACGCTCTGCCGAAATGGCCAACGCCGCGTCGCTGTCGGCACCGACGTCGATAACATGCGGCGGCTCGGCGCCCGGCGTCAGATCGAGCTGCTTGAAATGCTTCGCCGCGATAAGCGGATGATCGATAAGCATTTCGAGCGTCGTCGGTTTGAATCGGATGGTGCCGTCTTTTGATGGGGAAGAAGCGGTCTCCATCGAGCAGCCAAAATTCCAATTGGCGGGCAACGTCACTGAAGGCTCGACCGTGATTTTGGCGGCATCGCTGCCCTGCGGAAATAACGTGACGAGGTTCCAGTTAAGCACGGCTAATTGGCTCGAGGTCGAGGGTGCGTCGGCTTCACTGGTCGACGGCGCCAGGTATTCTATTTCTGCATCGATGCTTTCGACGCCCTTCGGAATATCGAGGTGGAGCGCGTACATATCAGTCAAGTCGCGGCGCCAGGCCACCGGTTTGCCGTTGGCGGTAAACTTAATCCCAGATAAATCGGTAATCGGCCCCGTTGGCCCATGATCGCCGGGGATCCACTGTGGATAGACCAGCGTTAGCGGCCCAGCGGAGACGGGGATTGATAGTTTTGCCCGCATCAATCCGCGAGCAGCGTCCGATAAATCAGCGTGAATTGAAAATTGCTGCGCCGCATTTGCAGAGACGCCCTGAAGACCTACAAACCACAACGCCGTGAGTGTCGCCAAAGTGAATCGCACGATGAACTTCCTTTTGATGGCACGCCGATTAAATCTACCAATACATTCAGCGCAACCGTATGCTATTTCCGAGGCGGCGAAACCGCTAGGGCTGCTGAAGAATCAACGCTGGGCGGAATACCAAACGAAATGACTAAAGTGCGCCTTTTCGCAACCGAATAGGTTGCCGGTAAACCCTCCCTATCTCGAATCGATCCACGAATTTGCACCCGTTCATACTGCAAGTCTGCTCGAGCTTGTCGGCATGACTCATTTCGGCAACCATTTGCCGAAAAAGCTATCTGTCGGCGAGCGGCAGCGGGTCGCCATCGCGCGGGCGCAGGCGAATGACTCTAGGTTGCTACTAGCCGATGAACCCACGGGGAATCTAGACTCCGCGTCCGGGAGGGTCGTGCTCGATCTATTTGATCGATTGCACCGCAAGCGACAGATGTCGATTGTCGTGCTAACTCACGCTGCGCAAGTCGCCGCCCGCACGCAACGGATGGTTTGGATTCCCGACGGGCAGATTCAGGATTCGTAACGGCAATTGGACGAGTAAGTCAGCGCGCTTATTTCGCTCGGCCTCGTTCGATCTCATCCGCAAGTTCAACGGCCCCGTAGACGTTGCGCAGCGCTTCCAGGATCGCGCTAGAATGCACGCTCACCGCCCTGGCTTGAGCATCGGTGTAGGTGAAATTGAGGACGAGCGATTGAATATTGCCGTCGAAGATGATCCCGACGTATTGGCCGGCTTTGTTGATGACCGGGCTGCCGCTGTTGCCGCCGATGATATCCGCCGTGCACACAAAGTTGAACGGCGTATTCTGATCCAACGGCTTTGGCGGCTGCAACCAGCTGTCTGGCAACACGAACGGCGGCTTGGCTCCATGCAAGTCGGAATGCTTGAATGCCCCGCCGATGGTTGTCCACGGCGGGATTTTCTTGCCGTCTTGCATATAGCCCTTCACCTGCCCGAATGCCAAGCGGAGCGAGAACGTGGCATCTGGGTACGTGCTGGTTCCCTCGATGGCGAATCGAGCGTTGGCGATTTTGGCATATGCCTGCTTCAACGGCTCATCGACCTTTTCTTCATACGTCTTCCGCACTTCGCGCGAAGGCGGATCGACTAGCAGAGCCAATTGGATCATCGGGTCATCGGATTTTTCAATCGCCGATCGCCCGGCTTTGGCGATCTCTTTGCGATAGGCGACGTCTTTCAGTTTCGTGCCTCGCACGAGCTCATCGGCGCGGGCTTGCGGTGAGTGGCCTCGCAGCGTCTTTCGCACCCATTGGTTGTCCGCGCCCGCTTGTTCCATAAACATGCTCAGGGAGTCAGCCAATTTGGCCACTTCGAGATCGTCGTAGACCGGCGCTTCGGAGAAGAGTTGTTGCTCCAGTGACTCGCGGTTGGACTCTCGATATTCGCGCAGTCGATCGGCGTTGTCTTTCGCGTCTTCGTCTGCGATCCGGACCAACTGGCGCGCGATTGAGAACAACTCACTGTTGAACGCCGTGCCGTTTTCCAACAGTGCCCAATCGGTGTAGATGCGGTTCCATTCGTCGATCGCGGTTGAAACGTCGTCCCAAGCTTTGGCATCGCCCTTCAATGTCGAGTCTTTTAGCAACGAGTCGCGAAGAGTTTTTTCGTCTTTGCTCTTACGATCCATGATCGCGGGATCTTGCAGCCCGGCCAACGCGGCGAGACGCGCTTTGCGCGTGTTCTGAATTCCAAACAACTCGTCTTTAGCTCGTCGCGCGTTTTCCAAGCTGCGCTGGCTGTAGGCAGTCAACAGCACTTCGCGGCGGAAAATGGTGCGCAACGAAGACGGGTAATTCCGATCACGCAAGAATTCCAAATGGCGGACAGTATCCAGTCGATCGGTGTGACCTGGATTGCCAACGACGAACACGAGCTCGTTTTCACTCGCGCCGGATTTGCTCCACGGCAGGTAATGTTCCACCTTTGCCGGCTTGCCGTCTTCGTAGACATGGAAAAAGCAGATATCCAAATCGTAGCGCGGATATTCGAAGTTGTCCGGATCGCCGCCGAAAAAGGCGATATCCTGTTCCGGGGCAAACACGAGCCGCACGTCTGTGTATTTCTTGTAGCGATACAAATGGTATTCGCCGCCGTGGTACAGGGTGATCACGTCGCTCCGCAGTTTCGTTTTGTCCAGCGACTCCTTTTCGATCGTATTCGTTACGGCCCGCCTGGCCTTTTCGGCGTCGGCTTGGCTCATGTCCTTCTTCACCGCCGCATTCACGCGGGCAGTTACGTCTTCCGTACTCATGAGTACGTTCAATTCCAAATCAACGCACTTGATTTCCTCATCGCGAGTCTTCGCATGAAAGCCTTTGGCGACTAAATCCCGGTCGGGCGAGCTTAGTTTTTGCAGGGCATCGGCGCCGACGTGATGATTCGTGATCACCAGTCCCTCGGGCGACACAAACGCCCCGCTGCCGCCGCTGTTGAACCGCACTGCGGACCGCTGCAAGTTTTTGAGCCACGCTTCGCTTGGCTCAAAATCGTAATGTTCCTTGAGCCATTTTTTCGGTGGATTGGTGAAGAGCCACATCCCTTCGTCGGCGAAGGCATCGGTCGGAATGAGCATCATCGGAATTCCCAACATGAGTGCGGCAATAAGGTGAATCGGCTTCATGGCGTGAATCGTTCTTTCTAAATAAGGCGATACCGCAGCGAGGCATTTCAAGTCCACGTGTCTGCGCTATGTGCTTGCGAACTGATTTAAGGCAAGTAGAATTTGTGGCATTCTACTCCACGTAACACCCTTAGGAATGTGTTATGTTCCAGTCGCCTCCGATTTGTCGAGAGCGTTGCGTCACAAGATTTTGCCGTTGCCCGGGCAGACGTGGTATTTTTGGGAAAGCGTTGGCCATTGCCGCTGCCAGCATCTTATCGCTGACGACTCAATCATCGACGGTCGTAGGAGAAACGCGATCCGATACCGGGACACCTGCCGCGACTTTTCAGAACGGTGGTCTGCAAGGACGCAACGCAAGAATCCTTCTAGTTGAAGATACCAAACCCGAGTCGGACCAAACGGAACCGACGCGTCCGGCATCTATCTTGGGCTATGGCGACGACAAGCCGGATGGCAAAAAAAGCATTGGAGGCAGCGGCGAGATGATTCGCTTTGAGCTGCCAGAGGGCGTGACAAAAATCAAAGGCATTCGCATCCACGGTTCTCGCTACGGACACCCACAAGCGCCCAAAGAAGATTTCGAGATTAAGTTTCTAAATGAGAACCGAGACGAAACGCTGCATTCGGAAACGGCGCCGTATCATTTGTTCGCGCGCGGCAAGGAACAATGGGTACGTGTCGCGTTCAAGAATGAAATCGAGTTACCACCGAAGTTTTGGATTGCGCTCAATTTCAACGCGGAGCAGACGAAGGGCGTGTACGTTAGCTACGATACGAGCACCAAGGGCCACTATTCGCGCGTTGGCCTGGCTGGCGATAAAGAGGAGCCCAAAGAGACCGATTTCGGCGGCGATTGGATGGTGCAAGCCTTGCTCGCGCCGCCGAAAAAATGATGCGATTGCCCGAGCCCGCCACCGCCGCACTTCGGCTGTGGAATGCTGGCCTGCGTTGGCGGTCGAAATCGATAGTTGCGGATTTGGACTGGGCGGTTAGGATGGTGGGCTGCGTGCCTTCACAGTCGCGGGATCGGGCGACGGCCGCTCTCGATCTCTCGACGACTTGCCATCGGAGCACACAGGATGAGCACGGAAGATCGTCGCTACAAATTTGCGCTAGGAGATCGCGTTCGCGTGGCTCCGGGCTATGAACTTGAGTACCTTCGCGGCGCGCTTGGCACGATCACGATTGGCGAGCCGGATAGGCGATCGGAAGGGATTTACGTGGTGGAATTCGATGGCAGCACGGTCAGCTACGGGGGAGGTTATACGGTAGCGGGGATGGAATTCGAAACCCGCTTTCTCGAGCCAGTGGCAGACGGACCTGAATGAGAAGATAAAGTGCGCGGCGCGATTTCGTGAGTGGGAAATCACGCCGTGCGCGTGGCGACGTATTTCGGCGGCGGACAATGGTGAAGTTCTGAAGCGGGAGCGATTTTGTGATATCGCCGCGCCAAATGCGTTCGAACAAACAGCGCCTTCTCAACCGGCAAAAGTGGTTTCAAATCAGGCCGCTTTAAAGACCTACAATTAGCTCCTGCGCGCCCCAATTACCGGAGCATCTGGGCGAGGCGACCCCCCTCCGTGATTCTCTGCCACGGTGTCAAGCGCGCCGATGGTGCTTTTCGGTGCAACTTCCCGGCCATCGGCTGCGCGAAGGTTAATGTTGAGAGTTTCGATCGACAACTCCTTTTCCCATCGACTGATAATGATCGTCGCCACACCATTACCGATCAAGTTGGTTAGCGAACGGCATTGGCTCATGAACCGGTCGATGCCCACCAACAAAGCGAGTGACTCGAGGGGAATGCTCGGGACTGCCTGCAACGTGGCGGCCAACGTAATGAATCCCGCGCCCGTAACGCCGCTGGCGCCCTTGGACGTAATCATGGCGATCGCGAATAAACCGAGTTGCTGGTGCAGATTCAACGGCGTATTTGTCGCTTGTGCTAAAAAGGCGGCGGCCATCGCCATGTAGATATTCGTGCCATCCAGATTGAAACTGTAGCCGGTTGGTACAACGAGGCCAACCGTGGACTCGGAACAACCGAGCCGCTCCATTTTCTCGATTAGTCCTGGAAGCGCCACCTCGGACGAACTTGTTCCGAGCACCAGCAGCAGCTCGTCCTTGATGTAGTTCAAATAGCGCAGAATGGAAAAACCAAAGAACCACGCGATTGTGCCGAGCACGAAAATAACGAAACACGCCGCAGTGAGATAAAAGCACGCCAGCAGCAGCAGAAGCCGATTCAACGTTCCCACACCGAAGCTTCCCACGGTGAAGGCCATGGCCCCGAACGCCCCGATCGGCGCGACTTTCACCAGGATGTGCATCATTCCGAAGCAAACCTGTGTGGCGTACTCAATTCCACGCAGCATGGGGCTGGCCCGATCTCCCATCGCGCCCATAGCCAGCGCCACGACCACCGACACCAGCAGCACCTGAAGCAAATCGCCTGAGACAAACGCACCCAATAAGCTGTTGGGAATGATATTTAGCAGGAATTCGACGGTCGTTTGCGAATGGGCGTTCTCGGGCAAGCCACTCGCCGAATCGCTATTCGCCGCGACCGCCTGAAAGCTCTGCCCCGGCGGGGTAACGCCATCGCCGGGGCGGACCGTGTTGGCGACAATCAGCCCTATCAATAGCGCGAAGGTGGAAACAACTTCGAAATAGAGCAGCGACTTGACGCCGATGCGGCCAAGCCGCTTAAGATCGCCCATTGATGCGATCCCGTGCACAACCGTGCAGAAAATGATCGGCGCGATCATCATCTTGATCAGTTTTACAAAGCCATCGCCGAGCGGCTTTAGCAGTTGGCCGAAGTGCGGAAAGATGTATCCAACCAGCGCACCAAGCGCGACCGCCACCAGCACTTGCAGGTAGAGCAAGCGATACCACGGCGTGCGCGTTGCGGAGGATGCCATAGAGTCGGTATCGAGCGAAAATTAGCGAAGCGATAACCCTGGATCAGGGACTCGCGACGGTCGTGCCTCGGTCGGCTGGACCGGCGTGGTCCGTTGCCGCCTCCGTCGCGAGCAGGTTTCTAGCCAAAGCTGGCCAATTACTTTTTATCGTGCGCCGCGTTGGGAAAGACTTCCAACCGCCATTTTAGCGGCAAATGCTCGGACTCTGCGAGTATTAACGATTGCTGATTGAAACCCAGCCCTCGTGCGAACCCGTGCGGTCCTTTGTTAAAATAGGCGGAACCCGCTAGAAATCCGCGGCAATGATGAGGACTCAATTGCGACATGAAAATGATATCGATTTCGAAGTTTATCGCCGCCATTGCCGGGCAAGCAATGATTGCCGCATTGATAGTGAGCCTGGGGCTAAGTGAGCGCGCGGCTGCAGACACCACGTGGACTCTGAAATCTCCGACAGACCGACTTGAGGTGCGAATCGAGCAGAAGAACGGTATCCAATACTCGGTGATGCTTCATGGCGGCGAGGTCATTGCACCGTCGAAGGTAGATTTGAAAATCGCCGGCCATGATTGGCTTGGCCAGCAACAAGAGTCACCGAAGGCTAGCGAGAAGTCGGAGTCGGAGACTATTGAGTATGTCGTCCCACGAAAATATCGACAGCTCAAAACGAAATACAATGAGCTGGAGTTGGCGTTTTCGGGCGGAGGAACAATTGTCTTCCGCGCTTACGACGAGGGTGTCGCTTACCGCTGGAAGACGAACTTCGGCGGCGAAATCACGGTCGAAGATGAGCTGGCTCAGTTTATCTTTCCAGGTCGCCCTAACGCCTGGTTCCCGGAAGAAGAAAGCACTTTTACACACCAGGAGCGAGTCTACAAATACCTGCCGCTCGCTGAAGTTGGACCGAAGCGTTTCTGCTCGACGGGAATGCTCGTCGACTTGAATGATGGACGCAAAGTGTATATTTCGGAATCCGATCTTCGCTCGTACCCGGGGATGTTTCTGCGCGGCGTGGGCGAAGACAAAATCGGCCTCGTCGGCAAGTACGCACCCTACCCTCTCGAAACGCAGCCTAAGAGCGATGGCCAGGTCGATCGGGATTTTCCTGTTACAAAAGCCGCACCCTACTTGGCGAAAATGGAAGGAAAACGCGAGTTTCCGTGGCGTGTGCTGCTCATCACCGAAAAGGACACGGAGCTGGTTCAATCGGAAATCATTTTCAATCTGGCCTCACCGCTAAAGTTGACGGATACGGCTTGGATCAAGCCTGGCAAGGTGACATGGGATTGGTGGAACGACCTCAATGTCACCGGCGTAGATTTCCGAGCTGGGATCAACACAGAAACATACAAGTACTTCATCGACTTTGCGTCAGACTACGGCATTGAATATTTGCTTATCGATGAGGGATGGAGCGCCGACGCGAGCGACCTGCTGAGCGAGAGGAAGGAGGTGAACCTGCGCGAGATTGTGGAATACGGCAAACAGAAAAACGTTCGGGTATTACTTTGGGTCTTATGGAAAGCGCTTGATACAAATTTCGACGCGGCCCTCGAGAAGTTTGAGAAGTTGGGGGTCGCGGGCATCAAAGTCGATTTTCTACAGCGCGACGACCAATGGATGATGGAGTTCTACGAACGCGTCGCCCGCGAAGCCGCCAAGCATCACTTGCTTGTCGATTTTCACGGGGCCTGCAAACCAACTGGGCTCAGCCGTGCCTATCCGAACGTGATGTCGTACGAGGGCCTCACGGGACTGGAGCAATATAAATGGGGCGATGAGAGAACAAATCCGAAACAAGAGCTCGTACTGCCGTTCATCCGAATGGTTGCGGGCCCGATGGATTTTACGCCTGGTGCGCTCACAAACGCCAACAAAGAGAGTTGGCGTTGGAACATGGGCCAACCAATGAGCGAAGGCACTCGCTGTCATCAGTTGGCAATGTATGTGGTCTATGAAAGCCCATTGCAAATGCTTGCCGATAGTCCGACTCGCTATCGCAAAGAAAAAGAGTGTATGACGTTTCTGTCGGCGGTGCCCACGGTGTGGGACGACACGAAAGCGCTCGATGCAAAGGTCGGCGAATACGTCGTCATTGCCCGCCGCTCCGGTGAGAACTGGTATGTGGGCGCAATGACGAATTGGACGCCGCGCGAGTTGAAGCTGGATCTTAGCTTTCTCCCCGAAGGCCGCTATACGCTTGAATCGTGGCGCGACGGTGTAAATGCGGATCGCAACGGGCAAGACTTCAAATTCGGATCGAAGCAGGTTGCTCCGAAAGAACAGCTGACAATTAAACTTGCCCCCGGCGGCGGCTGGGTGGGCCGCGTTCACTTGGCTTCCGCAAGTGAATCCGCCAGCACAAAATAGCTGGCTTTCGTCATCGATCCAGGCCGTAGAACGCACTCGCGGTACCACCAAAAATCTGCGCCTTTTCACTCTCGCTTAAAGTTTCCACAAGTTCGCGGAGAGTTCCGTAAACTTCGTTGTATGTGCCGGCCAATTCGCAGACGGGCCAATCCGAGCCGAACATGCACCGCGCCGGACCAAAGGCCGACAGGGCGACGTCGACGTATGGCTTCAAGTCGGCTGGTGTCCACGCTTTCCAATCCGCCTCGGTGACCATTCCGGAGAGTTTGCAGTACACGTTTGGGCAGGATGCCGCTTTGCGGAAGTTAGGCTCCCAATTATCCAGGCGGCGCGCATTGATCATCGGTTTTCCCAAGTGATCGAGCACAAGCGGAAGATCGGGGCACAAACGCGCTACGTCGGCCGCGTGATGTAAATGCCTAGTGAGGAACAGCAAATCGAACGGTACGCGATGTCTCTCGAGTATCTTTAGTCCGCGTAGGACGTCGTCGCGAATGATGAAGTCATCATCTGATTCGCCTTGAGTTAAGTGCCTCACGCCGACGAACTTCGGGTGCAGACACAATTCTTCGAGCTGCCGTTCGAAATTGGGGCTCGTCAGGTCCAGCCAGCCAACAACCCCCGCGATGAAATCGTTCTCGTCGGTGAGCGAAAGCGCCCAGTCGTTTTCACGAAGGTCGTTTTGCGTCTGAACAAGAACCGTTCGATCGACACCCGCTTGCTGAATAAGAGACTGCAGATTGACCGGCAGACAATCGCGTCGGATCGACTCCAGTTCGGGTGTATCAAGCCATCGGTGGTCGAATGGCTGGCGGAGATCCCAGAAATGCTGATGGGAGTCAACGACAACGCTCATGTAAGTATTTGTTGTCGCAAATTGAATTGTAAAACGTCAGTCTCCACGGCTTCACACGAAATCCTGCGCCATTGCACAATTATCATCAAACTTTTCGACTACTTGTTTTTGACCAACTGAAGATCGATTGAATTGCTTCCTGGTTGTACGTCGACTTGCAGATCCGACGTCTCCTTCACGCAGTAGCGAATCGGGACTCTTTCGAGAGCCTGAATCTGCTGGAGAGTCATGCCCGACGACGGAACGCCCGAACGCCAAGATACCGTAGCCACATATTTTCCCGGCGACACACCCCGGCGCGACGCGGTCCGAATCTGGTACGATCCGTCCGACGCAATACCCGAATACGAAAGGGGTCCCCGCCCGACCGGATACAAGGTTACGTTGCCACCCTCCAGACTCTTTCCGTCCAAGCTGACCTTTCCCTGAACCGTTGCGAGTCCATTGCCGCATCCCTGGGTGCCAGCGCATACCAGCAAGGCCGTCACTAACAACATCCGATTTTGCAGTTTCGGTTTTCTGGACATGGATGTGCTTTCGCGCATGTTTAGGTCGTAATTCTGCGGCCAGCCGATACCGGAAATGGCCAGTCTGCCAATTCATCCTCTAGTGGGCCGCTTCGCTTCCTATCTTGTTGCCCGCTTTGGTGGAAAGATTCTCGTAGACGTTTGGATCGATGTCGTCGGCATAGAAAGAGACACTGGCGTCCGCCATCGCAAAGTTCGCCCCGCCAGGGTGCATACTGCGAAAGCCCATCATGTCCGCGTAATCGCCTGGGTTGGGCGGCTGGGGCAGGTAGTTCAAAGGCGAGTCGGTCGAGGAAATGCAGGTGTTCGAGAAGTAAGCCGCCCAATGCCCGTTATAGTCCGGAAGATCTTCGCCAATTAGGAACGTGTTCGAGAGGCCGTCCGTAATCTTCTGAACCGTGACTGGCACAATGTAAGTGTTTCGATAAAAAATGCCTGGATTAGGCGGGTGCTCCGGATTGTAATTCCTGTCGCCATGCCAAATTCCCCACATCCATGTGTTGCCGATGCAACCTTTGTAGTTCGTCGCCGCGATCGGCACATTCTGAAACGAGAAAAGATCGCCCGTCGGCGTGGGCATGGATGCGTCGGAAGGACAGCGCACGAGTTTGAGCGGCGTGGCGATCAACGCGCGGACGTCGGGCGTGTTGGTGCCGATGCCCTGATTACCGCCGGCCGCGGCGCCGTTATACGGATTGTAACGGCCGGTGAGCGCCCCGCTAGATTTGAAGCGATCGTACATCGCCTGCTCTTCGACATACGGCAGTGTCGAAACGATCCAACTCGAGCCATTTTCCACGTTCGGTTGGGCGCCCTGAGCCGTGGCGACGCCGTAGCCATCCCAGCTCAAAGGAAATACTTTCTTCGCGCTTTCGTGGTTAAGAACGCCAAGCGCCAGATTCTTAATATTGTTTGTGCAACTCGCCCGGCGCGATGCTTCGCGAGCTGCCTGAACGGCCGGCAGCAAGAGGGCAACCAGGATCCCAATGATCGCGATTACGACGAGCAGCTCGACTAAGGTGAAGCCGTCCCGCGCCAATCGAGACAACGCTGACCGCCGCCTGATGCGAGATATCGCAATTCGGGTTCTCATGGCTCGATTCCATCCCTAACAATTAGTGTCTGCACGATTGGTACGTCATGCGGAACGGCGCCGTGAGTGAAAGGCGCCGCCAAAGATCGTGATCACCACAGTTGCCAGCAGAAGCGTATTCGGTTCTGGCACAGCGGCGGACTTCAGCGAGCCGCCGCTTCCGGAGCCAGGCCCAACAAGCGCGTCGCGCCATACAACGTAGTCTGCGTCATCCACGACACCGTTGAAATTCCCGTCCGCCGCCAAATTCGTCGTTGAGCCGAAACTAGACCTCCAAATAGCGTAGTCCTCCGGCCCCACGGTGCCGTTCCCATTATAATCCCCTGCCACACCAAGCTGGCGAAGCTGCATTCCGTCGAAGGCGCCGTTGTTCCAGGTGTTAACGAGCAGCCCGTTATAACCAGGGTCAATCGTGACGGCGACGGTTGCAATTTCGCCGGTTGCATGCGTCACTCCATTTCCACCGATACTGATGTTATCCAGGTAGCCGATCTCCACCGGTGGGTTAGTGTTATCGATTTGGTCGAAATTGCCCGCCCATGCAACCTGCTGAAATTGCACCGGAAACGTTTTGGAGACGCCGGCCCGATCGTCGAGCATGAACACCTGCAGCAGATAGCGGGTCCCAGGTGTCAGATTAATAACACCGTAACCATCGCCGGCGTTTACATTCGGATCGTCGATATTGAAGATCTGCGAATCGGCCAGCGTGTCGTAGGCGCCGCCGCTCGACCACAAATTAGGATCGGCGAAGCCATCGCCGCCATGATAGACGAAGGATGAATTGGCGAACGATCCGCCTCCCTCAAAGAATTGCCCGGGTGCAGTGTTTTTGAACAGCACGCCGTTGATTGTGGTGTCCACACCGACGCCGCCGACATTGTCGTTGAGCAAGTTGACGCCGCTAATGTAGGTGCCGACCGTTGATACTTCGCTGCCGTTCGCGAAGTCAGTGATAGGTTTCGCGGCTCCGCCGAAGCTGGCGGCTAGCGCGGGTGATGCGAGAAAAGTTGCACAAAAGCAAGCACCGATGGTACGCGTGTAGCTAATCATAATCAATCGTTCCTTGTCATCGAAGTAAGGAATGGCGACGGCGAGTCCACACCGCACAAAGACCCAGAAAACCAATACTGCAAAGCATCAGAGCATCCGGCTCCGGCACCGCGGCCACATTCGCACGAATCTCGGCAACATGAAGAAAGTTGTTGGACGTCAGACGAATGAATCTGGCCCCTTTTATTCCCTGACCGCTATTATCGAACGTATGAGTCTCACCCAACAATGTTGGATCGTCGGAGAGCGTTGTGCTAAAGAGAACGTCGATACCGTTTTGGCCGAGCACTTGCAGGAGCACACCAGTGAGCCGCGCATCAGAAACGGACTGACCGCCATCGACAGCGCCGCGATTAACGATTTCGACGTTCTTCAGGTCGTACGCCTTATCGAGCGAGATGGTAAGACTGTCGGGCGTCGCGGAATTGCCGCCGGAGGAGCCATTGAAATCGCTATGGCAAATCGTATTGAGATTGCCGTCGATCGCATCGTGGGCGAAATGGCTGAACAAACCGTCGACAGAATTCGTCCACTGTGCCGTCCCCTTGAGAGCAACATTAACGACGGCAGACGACGGATCTACCTTCGCGTATTGAGTGACGAATGGTGCGATCGATTGCGCTAGCGCCGAGTAGCCGGCAGCCGTGGGATGAACTCCATCCCCACTAATATTTGCGTTGATGGTTCCGTCGGGATTGCGGAAATTGCTCGTTACATCCAAATAATCGAAGAGCGGATTGGTATCGGTGTTGAATGCCTGAGCGATGAGTGCATCGGCATTATTCGCCGCGATGCGATCTGGATCGGAGTTATTAAGGCCTCGCACGACGCTTAGGGCCAAAATATGCGAATTTGGCAACTTATTATGAATCGCCTGTACCGTGGCCAACACGCCGTCGGCAACTTCCTCCGACGTGTGGGCTGGAGCGGGGTAGTCCGCTGTGGGAAAGCCCGGGTTTCCAGTCGGCGCGTAGAGATTGTTCGTGCCGATCATCAACACCACGAGCCCTGGGTCGAGACCATCCAGCTGACCATGGTTGACGCGATAGATGACGTTTTGTGTTTGGTCCCCCGAAATACCGAAGTTCAGCGCTCCGTATTGAGTGTAGTTGTATTGAGCGGAGTACCATACGTTGGCGCCACCTCCGTTGACTTGGCGGCCGTCGACATTGCCCCAATTCTGCGTGACTGAGTCGCCGATGAAAACCAGTCCGCTACTGGGATACGAAGCTCCCAATGCCTTCGTGTGGTCGAACTGCTTTTGCCAAGTGTCGAAGCCGCCACCCCAACCGGCGAGCGATGCGAAAGAGGAATCGTTTGAGTCCGTTCTCAGAACCGAAGCATAAGGCTTGGCCCGTGGGCTGCCAGGGCTGCGGTCAAAGAACGTTAGGTTCTCGATGTAGTTGGGGTCGGCGGCAGCCCTGCGAGCCGAGCTTGCGATGAAGAGCGATGCGGCGATTAGCGCAAAAAGAAGCAAGGGGCGTGCGAACAGCCCGAGCCCAGCCGCCGACGGGGGCGACATTCGCCTGGTATCCGCCTGTAGAGAATCGAAACTCGCCATAAGTTACGTCTTTTGTTCCGCAACTCCAACCGTTGCCGAACGCAGCGCGGCGGCCGGATGTTCGGCCACCGCGCGCCTCGTTGATACTTTTATCTCGTGCGGTTCCTCCGCCAAACCATTGCGAGGCCAACCATGCCGCACAACGTTAATGTTGCCGGTTCCGGCACCTGCCTCAGCTGCAAACCGTTAATCGCGCCGTTGTCCCACGTGTTGACGAGGAGCCCATTGTAGCCCGCGTCGATTGTGAAGTAGACGGTAGCGATTTCGCCGTTCGCCTGCGTCACCCCATTGCCACCGATAGTGATGTTCTGCAGGTAACCAATCTCGGTCGGCGGGCTACTGCCATCAATATTGTCCGCATTGCCCGCCCACTTCACCTGTTGAAACTGCAACGGAAATGTCTTGGAAACGCCGCCGCGATCATCAAGCATAAACACTTGCAATTGATACAGCGTGCCTGGCGTGAGATTGATCACCCCATAACCGTCGCCGGTGTTCGCGTTCGGGTTATCGATGTTATATATTTGCGAATCGGCGAGCGTGCCATACGCGCCGCCCGAGCTCCACAAGCCGGGATCCGCGTAACCGTCGCCGCCGTGATAAACGAAGGAAGCATTGGCAAACGAATTGGCGCCCTCATGGAATTGACCGGGTTGAGTTCCTTCGAACAACACACCGTTGATCGTAGTGCTCACGCCGACACCGCCGACGTTATCGTTAAGTAAGTTCACCGCCGCGATGTAAGTACCCGCCGTCGACACTTCGCTACCGTTTGCAAAGTCCGTGATGTCCGCGGAGCTTCCACTAAATGTGGCTCCGTTTGCTGCCGTCACAACAAGTGACGCTCCAACCAATACAGCTGCCCCGATGCGCCTGTGCAGAATCCTCATTAGACTTCTCCCCAAACGAGTCAGAAAAAGAAACTGATTTCGAAAAAGCCATGCCGTCGTCCGCCAGTGAATGCGCGTTCGAACGTCTCACATAACGAGCGAACCAATCCGAAGAGAAAAGACACGCCGGTTCGCTTTCCTCATTCATTAAAGACCGCGCGGTATTTTTCAGCCATTGCAGGGACGGCATTCGGCATTGCAAAAACGGACACGTGGCCGTGCCCGCAAGTCGCCGCCGACTCGTCGATTCGCGAGCCGTAACCAACACATTGATGAAAACGTTTGCCGCCACTTGATCCGCCCAATCTTCGATATTGCCTACCGAAACGCCGAAGGAGAGATGCCGTTATGACTCTTGAAAACCCGATAAAACGATGAATAGTCGGTAAAGCCGCACCGAAACGCGATCTCATCGGCCGTTAGTTCGCTTTCCTGCAGCAATCTTTGTGCGCTCGAAACGCGCACGTTCAGCAGGAATTGGTAGGGCGAACGCAGCCGGTGCTGTTCGAACAGTCGACCGATCGTGCGCGTCGAAACGCCGCAAACCTTGGCTAGTTCTTCTGTGTTGAAGCTTGGATCGTGGGCGCGTTGTTGAATTGTTTTGAGAGCCTTCGCCACGAGCGGGTGAGTTGCAGAGTTGACGGGGTCCGTACTGAAGCGAGTAACTACCTTGGTCGGCGGAATTAAAACCGCTGCTGCCGGGGCCGGCTCCCCGTCGAGAATTCGGTTCAATGTGTCAGCGGCGTGGAACCCAATCTTGCGATGGTTAACGTCGATACTCGAGAGCAGCGTGCGACCACCTTCGCAAAGGAACGGATCGTTATCGGTGCCCAATACGGCCAATTGCTGCGGCACGGAAATGTGGCGACCTTCGCAATACGTTAGCACGCGCCGAGCACAGGAGTCAGTCACGCAATATGCAGCGCATCCGGCGGGTAGCGAGCTCAGTTGTGCGTAACGGGCCTCTTCCGATTCCGAAGAGCCTTCCGGAAGTTGAAATTCGCGAACTGTGAAGCCAGCTTTATTCAACGCATCACGGTATCCGTCCCGTCGCATTCGGGAATAATAGTGGGACGGCACGTCCGTTACGTATGCGAACTCCTCGTAACCAAGATCGAGAAGATAGCTCGCCGCAAGCTGCCCAACGGCATACCCATCTGAGCGCACTCGAACGAACTCTTGGAAATCGCGAACGCTGTTCACACACACCACAGGGATATCGATTCCTCGAATCGCGGAAGCAGTTTCTTCGCCTGCGAAACCGATTATTCCATCCGGCCGCGCCGCAACCGCATCATTCCACGAGAGCACCGGTGATCCGCCGACGTGGACCAGATTCCAATCCGAGCGCGCGCGAGCATAATC
>JABDGM010000054.1:0-20359 GCA_013286045.1 Planctomycetota bacterium
GGCGGTACCACCGCCGGCGCCACCGAAGCCGCCCGAACCCGTGAAGAAGGAACCGCCAAAGGCTCCGAAGTTTGCACTACCGTCCGCGCTCGTACCAAAAGCCGGCGCGCCGGAGGATCCCGACACGGATCTGCCAATTCGAGCGCTTTCGCGGCGGTTTAAGGAAGCTGAACCGCTCGAGTATGCACTCGTCAAACCGGGCAACTACAAATTCGGCGCGCCCGCTGATAAGCGTCGAGCTAACGAACTTAACGAGCGGTCGGTCAAGTTCGATCATCCGTATTACATCGCGATTCACGAGACGACCAACGCTCAATATGAAAAATTCTTTGAATCGGCGGGCAAAGACAAAGCTGGTACGCGGTGGGAGAACGCAGCGCGCAAGTGGGCCGGGCCACAGAAGCTCGATCCTGTTAATAATCAACTCCCCGTGGCCAACGTTTCAGCCGAAGAAGCTCAGCTTTTCTGCAAATGGGTCGGGGGCGGGCTGCCTTCCGAGATCGAATGGGAGTGTGCGGTCCGCGGAACCGACGACGCGGGCTTCCCGTACCCCTGGGGTAAAGAAGCACCCACGCGCGATCGTTGTCGGATTTTCAATGGCGACCATTTAGAACGCGGCGAAGGCGGACCCGTGCCAGTCGAAGAAATGTCGGGCGGTACCAGTTCGCTGGGAATGACACACGCACTCGGCAATGTCGCCGAGTGGTGCATCGACAACGACTCGCGCGGCGACTTCATCATGCGTGGTTGCAGCATTGCCACCGCAAATATCAACGACGTGCGTGTCACCTGGCGGGCTAAGGGAGATATCAAGGGCGAAGAGTCGACCGGTTTCCGCGTGATGGTGCCGGTTCCCGGCCATGCACCACGCGAGGAGCCCAAATCGACCGCAGTGGTACAGCCGTCATCATCCGCCGCCTCGGCGCCGCCGACGTCAGACGAAATGACACCATCCTTCTCTTGGGAAAAGGTCGTGGAGGCCTTAACTTCGCCCTCGACGGACAGCGCCCAGCCACCGGCGACGCATTCTTCGGCCAAGCATTAACACTTCCGAGTAATCGCCATGCCTGACAACGCTCGTCGCTGGCGACTCGTTCGCGAATTTGCCTTCACTGTCGTGTTGGCTGCGTTCTTCGCGAGACTTGCCTACAGCTTCCTGCTGGATTTTCGAGACACGGGCAAGCTGAGCAGCCTCGTGTATGTGCTGTTTGAATTTGTCGTCATCATATTGGCATTTAGTCGACGGATACCCACCGCCGTGTCGTGGAACTTGTTGGATTGGGTTCTCGCATTGCTGTCGACGGTGCTTCCCCTGTGGCTTGTCGCCGCGGCATCTCAAAACGATTGGTTCTGGTTTTCTGTCCAATGCATTGGCCAGGCGATTTCGACGATGGGAATGTTTTCTCTTAATCGCAGTTTTGGAGTCGTCCCCGCGAATCGTGGAGTAAAGACTAACGGGGTGTATCAACTCGTTCGGCATCCGATTTATTGCGGCTACTCGATCATCGATGTTGCGATGCTCGCACAGAATTTCTGTCTTTGGAACATTTGCATTGCCGGCACGCATCTAATTGTGCAGACATGGCGGATCCTGCGTGAGGAACGATTCTTATTGCAAGACCCTGCGTATGCCAAGTATGCCGCGCGGGTGAGATGGCGTTTGTTCCCGGCAATTTGGTAGATGCTCGGCGGTGTGATTGTGTCGTACACTCGAAACTAGCGTTTGGCTCGCTCGCGGTCGGCGCGTAGAATGACCGCGGCTCTAACGCAGATCGTAGCTCAATCACTTTCAACACGATGCTTGCCGGCGTAGCAACAAGTGAATATCACTGGCCCGATGGTGTCGATTGGATCGTCACCGTCGGATATCTGCTTCTCATTCTCGGGGTTATAGCTGCCGGCTACGCCTGCATGGTGCTCGACATTCGCGCCTATCTCCGCTCATTGCGCCGGGCGCTGGTCGTGATCACGCACTACCGGGTCGAGCTTCCGGAGTGGATTCGGCGAGACACGCCGCGATGCATTCAGGCACTGGGGCTCACCATGCCGTGCACGACCGAGGAAGTGCTCGAGGCCTACCGCGAACGGGTCAAGGTACTGCACCCAGATCGTGGCGGCAGTCGCCGCGAGTTCTTGCTGCTGCAGCGACACTTCGAAGAAGCCATGTCGCTTTTAACAGTTGCCGACTAAAGCCAGTTTCAGTACCTAACCGAAGAAACTGCTTCTAGCGCTTTTCAAAACGCATCAATCGGTAAGTTTTGTATTTTTTGAAGTTTTCGGCGCTGCGCTGATTGGTGAAGTATTTGGTCCTTACCTTGTTGAGCTTGCGGCGGAAGAACCAGGTGGCACACTTGAATACCCAGGGGTGCGTGGCTTGCGACGCGCCTTCGACCTCTTGCCAAATCGGCAGCAAGACCTGATTGAACGCGCTGCCGATGACGGTAAACGTGGGCGCTGTGCGGTCCGTAATATCGAGGTCCTCGATTTGCGTTAGTGGAAAGCGTGAAAGCGCTTCGTAAAACCAGGGTAGTCGGTGACCTCCGCTGATCGAGCTGTGATCATCGAGCGCAGCGCGAAAAAAATCGCAAATGATGAGCTGGCCACCGGGCCGCAGTTGGGCCGCGACCTTTGCTAATGCCAGGTTGACGTCCATGTATTGAAAGCTTTCGCAAAACAACACGGCATCGTACGTCTCGGTCGTATCGAAGTCTTCGTATTTGCATTCGAAAATTCGTGCCCGATCGCCGAGCAGTGTGCGGGCTTGCTCGTTCAGGAACGGGCTCGGGCTAACGCAATCGACATGATGGCCGCGCTCCACGAGCTTATTGGCCACGCCGCCGGCTCCGCAGCCGACATCAAGAATTCTGGTAAGTCCCGGCGGGATGTGGTCGAGCAGATGGCGACAATAGTCTTCCTGCGCGCGCGGCATGTTGCGGATCGTGTGCTCGACACCGTCCGACCAGTATCCATAGTGAAGATCGGTCGCGCCTACGAAATGTCGGCCAGCGAGGAACCCGGCGACGAGGCCGACTTGCTGCCACGCGTCACGCTTCTTGCGGCGCAGAGATTGGGAACGAATGAGGAAGGGCATCGGGCAAATCTTCCGGGAGGGATATGGTGGCTGGTAGACGTCCGCGGGAATTGCCGCTTGGTGTCACGCTAGCGGGGCCGGAAGTATGGCAAAGCGATCGGCAGACCGCCATACCAAAGGTGTCGCTAAACTGCGGGGTTCAGGCAAGAAGGAACACCCGCGTCGTCTCGGAGCCTACTTCGGCTTTTTGCGCGCTAGCTTGCGAAGCTCAGCCTTGGTCAGCTCATCATTGAGAGGGCTGATTTTGTATTTGATCGCCACACGCGTAAGCAACGCCGCTTTGCTAACACCCAGTCGTTCCTTCGCCTGGAATTGATGATTTTCGACGGTCCATCGCGACATGCCGAGAACGGCGGCAATTTCGTGGCTCGTGCAGCCTAAGCTGGTAAGCCGCACGATTTGCCGCTGTCGCGGGCTGAGCGAAGCGACGCGAGTTTTCATGAGGTCAGGCATCGGCTGCTTATCGCAAAATGAGGTGCGATCGTTACTCGGTCGTCGCGCGGGACAGAGCTCGTCATGACTCCTGTGTTCGCGGCGGTAGTAAGAGGCGGGTCGATAAGTCGCCCAAAGGCTAACAGTCCGGCTCCGCCGGCGATGGCGAAGACAGCCGCAAGCTGACTGAGGTTGCTCACGACCGGCACCCCTCTCTCGTCCCGCCATTATTGCGGACAATTGCCCAAATAACCAGTGGCGGGAAAATCCCGGGTCCATCGTCGTAAGTCCAAGCGGCAGCGGTGACTTGCAGCGGTTTCCGGCGTTGGCCTTGAACTCGGAACTTCCACCACTTTATAGTAATGGGCGTGTAGCCTAATTCCGCGCCGGTGGTGCGGAAGCGGGGGAACCATCGCATTTGCCTGGGCATTGCCAGCCGCAGATGCCGGGGCGCAGACTCGCCGTCGCGAGTCGGAGTACTTTCAAGCTCTAGCCCGTCAGCTAACCCCGTCGGCCCGCTCGGGTGTGTTGCTCGAGCCGATTTGAAAGGCACTTCCGCTCTCCTGAATGAACGGCAGCGATGCGTACGAATCCGTCGGTTTCGTAATAGCTCGTAGTTGGCCTCGAATCATACGAGGCAAGATTCGTCCGCCGTCATCCATCAAGCGCCAAGCGCCGCTACGTTTTCTCGGGACTTAAGGTCTCAGGTCGCTTACATGGAATCCTCGGGTTTGGAACGCCAAACGGTTGGTGGGTCGGCCAATCGCGCTGCGCAAGTCGTTGTCGTCAGCAGCGTGATGTTCACGTTCATCTCGTTCTGGCGTACAGCTGCAGTCGTACTGTGCGATATGTCCAGCACGGTCTACTACATCGGCGCGATCGTCGAAAGTGAAGTTGGCAAAGCGGCCCCCTGGTTCATTCTCGGCGTGTTGCTGTTTAGCTACGGCATGCGAGCTGTCTATATCGAAAGCTGCGCACTGTTCGTTCGCGGCGGCGTGTACAGAATCGTGAAAGAAGCGCTTGGCGGATTCTGGGCCAAGGCCGCTGTTTCCGCGCTGCTGTTCGACTACGTGCTGACGGGGCCTATCAGCGGCGTATCCGCAGGGCAGTACATCATCGGGTTGCTGCTCGAAACGGCCGTGCGCTTGTTCGGAATCGAAATCGATGATTCTGTGCGCGACGGATTGAAGTGTTGGGGTTCGGTCGCGATCGCGTGCACCGTCACTTTGTACTTCCTCAAACAGAACTTGCTCGGCATCCACGAATCTAGCGGCAAAGCACTGAAGATTATGATCGCGACCACCATCATGGCCGTCGTCATGCTCGTCTGGAGCGGTGTCACGCTCACCGTTAATGGGCACCAAAACCCGATCCCATCGTGGCAGCCAAACCTTGAGAAAAAATTCGATATCGAGGATCCCGCAAAGCCGCTAATCGATCCTGTGACCGGAGATCAACAGGATCCACTGGGCCTGTTAGGAAAAATACCTAAGATCGCGGAGCCGATTCGTCATCCCACGAGTTGGTTGAGCTTCGTCGGAATGATTGGCATTCTCATCGCGTTCGGGCACTCCATCCTCGCCATGAGCGGCGAGGAAACGCTCGCACAGGTTTATCGAGAAGTGGAGTCGCCAAAACTCAAGAATTTCAAAAAAGTCGGCTTCATCGTTTTCGCGTACAGTCTGCTGCTCACGGGCAGCATGAATTTCCTCACGGTCATGCTTGTGCCCGATAAAGAGCGGCTGACCACCTACTACGACAACTGGATGGGTGGCCTCGCGATGCACATGCTCGGCCCCGTTTGGCTGCTCTTGTTGCTGAACGCTTTCGTCGTATTTGTGGGTTTCCTCATTCTCTCTGGCGCAGTAAACACGTCGATCGTCGGTTCGAACGGTGTGCTCAGCCGTGTCGCGGAAGACGGCGTGCTCCCCGATTGGTTTTTGAAGCCGCACCCACGCTACGGAACGAACTACCGGTTGCTTTTCATGATCGCCGCCTTGCAAATGCTGACGATTCTCGCCAGCCGCGGCGACGTTATCTTGCTCGGCGAAGCGTACGCGTTCGGCGTTGTGTGGAGTTTCGTATTCAACACGCTTTCGATGGTGGTGCTGCGATTCAAAATGCGTGGCCCGCGCGATTTCGTGGTGCCGCTCAACATTCGGTACCGCGATATGTACTTGCCCATTGGTTTGGGCCTTGTGTTCTTGATTATGTTCCTCTCGGCGATCGCAAACATTTTCACCAAACCCGTGGCAACTACGACCGGCCTGTGTTTCGCTGGCGCATTCTTAACAATATTCACCGTCACCGAAGCCATTCACCGAAAGAAGCGCGGGGGCGAACATCACGAACATATCGAGCAATTCAATCAAGAAACAGTTACGACACTTACGCGGGATCACTTGGGGCTCAAGCGACGCTATTGCAAACTCGTCGCGATTCGCTCACCTCACAATTTGTTCATGCTCGATAAGGCGCTCGCCGACACCGACCCCCAGACGACGGATGTCGTTGTCATGACCGCCAAGGTGGAACCGCAGGGCATCGGCCTGCCCCTGGACCATCCGATGGACGTATACGATCAGCAGCTGTTGACTGCGGTCGTCAATCACGCCGAAAAGCTCGGCAAAAGCGTGACTCCATTGTTAGTTCCGACCAACAATCCGCTGCACGCGGTCCTTAACACGGCGAAGGATTTGCCTTGCCAGGAGATTTTCGTCGGCGCCTCGAACAAGTACACCGCCGAGGAACAGCTCGACCAAATCGCGTTCTATTGGATCAACCTGCATTCCGGTCAGCCGCAGGGATTGACTGTCCACGTTGTCAGCCAAGATCGAGTCGTTACGTTCGACCTGGACGGCGGCAACCGCATTCCGAAACACGTTGAGCGCCAAGCTCGTTCGGTCGCCGAGCTGCGAGACGCGGGCGTCGGCGTCCGCCGGTTGGTGTTCGTACATGACGGCACACGGCAAAGCAGTGACGTATTCGAATGGCTGCTCACGATGGTTTCCAGCGGCGTGCAGCTCGATGTGGTTCGTGCCGCGCCGCTCGAGCCGACACTCGCCAACTGCAGCGAAGTCGTCGACAAAGACCGCGACTGGGCCGAAAAACTCGGCCGAAAGCTCAACACCATCGCTGCCGAACTTCAGACGGGGCCAGACATCGTGCGCATCACTCGCCAATTGGAGTACGACGCCATCGTGCTGCCGGCCCCGAGCGCATCATGGAAATTCAGCGGGCCGAACGCTGAAGATTGGATGTCGTACGTACTTGCGAATGCACCTTGCGGCGTGTTTATTGCGGTCCATCCGTCGATCCCGCGCGAAGTGGTGGATAACCGCCTCTAAGCAATCTTTGATGCGATTCGCTCGAAATCGGCGTCGCTGATGCTGACTTCCTGATAGATGTCGCGCGCGATCTTGGCATCGATTCGCTCGAAATGCTCCGCCTCCGTCGCAACGAGGATTCCACACATCTCAAGGACTGCCGGGCTAATGAGGAGTTGCTCCGCGCCGGTCGCGAAATAGCACGCTGGCCGATGCGCGCGGCGAGGAAAGAGAATCACGGTGTACAGGCCGCCATTGTGATGAGCCAGCAAGTTCAGCATCGGCTCGTCGGCCGAGCCCTGGATTTCGCGCATCGCATCGATTGCTCGCTCGACAGCGCTCGCAGCCGCCGATAGCTCACCGTCTCGCGCAACAAACATGTGTCGGCCGAATCTCGAAGCGGCGACAATCGATCGGCTGGCTGGCGTTTCGGGCTGCTGCCGTAGTGTGGGAATCTCTTTGGCTAGTGCCGCCTGAAAATGAAAATGGTCCGGCGCGGAAGCTCCGCATCGCGGTCCGTTATAAAACGCTGCCATGTCCGGACCGATCTGCTCCGCCAATCGCAGCAAACACTCGACTCGCCCGGCGATCTGCTGCGGGCAATGCTCGAGTGCCGCAATCGTGCAATGCATCGGCAGCACCGGGAACGGATTCGGCATGACGACCAGGCCTTCGAACGCCACACCGCGTTCTTCGATCGGCATGTTATCCGGGCACAAGAAGCAACGCCGCGCGGCGATCGATGAAGCATCCGTCTTCGCCAGCGTCGATCGCCGCCTTGCCGGATTAACCTGCACGACGATATTCTCATGGTCCGAAGTAAGTGTCTTACGCTGCAACTGCCCGAGCGACGCTTCGCCATCGCGCAGCATGGGCCAGTTTTCGCGCTGCTCTGTAAACAGCGCATCAATCCGCGGCCGTAGTGGCTCGTCGGGCCGATCGTTCTGAAGAATTCGTTCCCAACTCATCTAGCGGTAAGCTGCTGCCGGGCCGCGATTTCAATGGTACGCAGCCGGTCCTTGTAAAACGCGTAGCGGTTTTGAGTTTCAAGCGGCAGCGCGTGGTCGCTGTTGCCTTCCCAGCGTCGGCACCAATAGAGCGAATCATATATTCGCCCGATGCGATATTCCCGGCACAACCGAATCATAACCGCATAGTCTTCGCCATAACTTGTATTGGGAAATCCGAACTGGCGCAGCGTTGGCACGTGAAACGCACGCGGCGCGCCGAGCCCGTGAATGCGAATCACGTTGTTGTGCCCGTTTTCGTTCGTCCATTCACGGTGATCGATCAGTCCTGGAGGAATTAACTTGAGACTTGAATCGACGATCGTGTACGAGCCAACTACTGCGGCGCAGTTCTCCCGCTTGAAAATCGTCATGATTTGCGTGAGCACATCGTCGCCCGAGTAGATATCGTCGCTATCAAGCTGCACGGCATATCGACCGCATGACTTCGAAAAGACACCTTCGCTCCAACAACCGCCGATGCCGAGATCGCGCCGCTCCGGCACCAAATGTACAAGCCGATCGTCTTTTGCGGCCAAATCTTTGAGGAGCTCGAAGGTGCCATCCGTCGAGTGGTTGTCGACAACAATCACGTTGAACGAAAAGTTGGCCTTCTGCGAGAGCGCGCTCTTCACCGCGTCGCCCACTGTTTTCACCCGATTGCGGACCGGAATCACGACACTGCACTCGACCGAAAATGAACCTTCTTCAGACGCCGGGCTCTTCGCCGGCGATGGCAACCATGCGCCGATGCGTTTGAGATGGGCCGTCGCCACCTTCTCCATCTCAATCTGATAGTTGCGATTCCGAGGATCGACATAGTTGAAGTGCGCCAGTTCGTCGGACATTTCCGCCGCCGCGCGGGCCACATAGGTCGGCTCGCTGAGATGCACCACGGGTCCGCGCTCGCTCACCCGCAATCGCAAATCGTACCATCCACCAAATTCGCCGGAAGTTGTCTGCGATTCGATCTCATCGGCCAAGCCAAGAATGCTCTCGCGACTCAACAGCACAACGTGACCGAAGTCAAAATCGTCTCGCACGCTACCCAGTTGGTAATCGATCAGCGGGTGAAGCCCAACGGGGCCGTCGCTTTTTTCGTCGTAGTAATCGGAGTAGAGCAGGGCGGCTTTGGTGTCGGCCGCAACTTGCGTCAGCCGGCGAAGATCAATCGCTGAGAGTACCGCCCTTCCGGAGAACGACCACAGCAAGTGGGACAGATTCGTCGACTCGAACCATCGCAGCGTCTCAACCACCGCGGCGGATGATCTCAACTCACCCGCTTGCAATGCGCGAATAGCACCACCCAGCGAGGCTTTTCCCGCGGTCGTCGCCGCAATGCGGCCCACCAACGGATTGGCAGCAAGGCGGCCGAGCTCCGTTGCCGCTCGCTCGTCGCCCGCAACAGCCGATACGGCTGCAATCGATACCATCCTTCACTCCTGTTCAATGGGTAGCACGCAAACGGCTCATCGTAACTCGCCATTGGAAGGTGTTCAATCCGCCGAACGTATGCGCCCCGCTGCGCGAGGTTGCGATTCGCCACGCCAACAGCTAGTGTGTCACGAATGCCGCCATCCGCTTCGCCATTAACTCGCAGCGCGGGCACGAGCCATATCCGGCTACGCGTGCTGGCGTTTCTGTGCGTTCTCTCGTTTCTGACGTACTACGATCGCCAGTGCATCGTGCGGGCGCAAGAGGATATTCAAGCGACGCTTAGAATCACCGACGGCCAGCTCGGCCTTATCTTCGGCGCGTTTTGGTACGCATATGCACTGTTCGAAATCCCCGGCGGTTGGATGGGCGACAAGTTCGGCTCACGCCTAACGCTCACCCGCATCGTGTTGGCCTGGTCGCTGTTCATGGCGCTCACTGGCGCCGCAACGGGATTTGTCTCGCTGTTCGCCTATCGCTTTCTATTTGGCGTCGGTGAAGCAGGCGCGTATCCCAATATGGCGCGGGTGCAATCGCGTTGGTTCCCACTCACCGAGCGCGCACGGGCCGCGGGTTTGTTGTGGCTAACCGCTCGGTTCGGCGCCGCGTTCGCGCCGATCATCTTCGGCCACATGACGCGCGCGATTCGTGCAGCCCAGCTTGTCAGAGGCTCCGGTCTCGGAAGTTGGCTAACCGAGATTCCGGCTTGGCGTTTGGCATTCGTCGCGTCCGGCGCGTTTGGGTTGGTATGGTGCGTTGCATTTTTTCTGTGGTTCCGCGATGACCCAAGTCAGAAGCTTTCTGTTTCGGAAGCCGAATTAAATCACATTGAATCCGGCCGCGGGCTGACCGATTTTCGCCATCACATGGACTCGCGGCATTGGCAGCGGTTATTCACATCACCGTCCTTGTGGGCGATCGCGTTGTATTACGTCTGCGGCGGGTTCGGTTGGTCGTTCTTCATGAGCTGGATGCCACGATATATGAAAGAAGTGCAGGGCGTTGCATTTCAGGACTCGGAGTGGGCATCTGCATGGCCGCTAATCTGCGGTGGCATCGCGTGCTTCACGGGCGGCGTGCTTAGCGATGCACTTGTAAGGGCGACAGGCTGGCGCTGGTTTGGCCGTGCGATTTTTCCCATCGGCGGCTGCGTTGTCGCCGCGGCCGCCATGTTCGCGATTCCCTACGCGCACACCGCCCGCAGCGCCACACTCTGCATGTGCATGGCCTCCGCGGCCTACGATTTCGGGCAAGCGGCAAGCTGGGCGTGCATCGTCGATATCGGCGGCCGCTACGCTGGTGTGGCCGCGGGTTTTATCAACATCGGCTGCCTCGGCAACGCCTTGCAGCCCTCCATTGGTGCTCAACTTTTCAATGCATTCGGTTGGGACGTGCTCTTCGTGGTATACGCCGCATCCTTCTTGTTGGCCGCCACAACCTGGTTCGCAATCAATCCGACACGCACGTTCTATGAAGATAAATGAACCACGGAGGCACGGAGGACACGGAGAAGGACAAACGACCAATGACCAATTATGGTTTCTTATTGGTCATTGGTGCTTTCTCTACGTGTCCTCCGTGCCTCCTGGTTATTTCTCCGGTTTCGCCGCCCACATCTCGATTTCGATCTGAAACTCTCGCAGTAGTTTCGCGCCAACGGTCGTCCGCGCTGGCCGCGGCTCGGGCATGATTTCGGCGTATACGGAATTGAACCGTTCCCAGTCGTCCAGATTCGTCATGTAAGCGTTGACTTTGAACACGTCCGCAAACGTGCAGCCAGCGCGCTTTAAGTGCTTGCTGCAATTCGCGAGTGTCGCTCGGGTCTGTTCCTCAATCGTGCTACCCAAAATATTGCCATCGCGATCGACAGCTACCTGCCCCGAGATCACGACAATGCGATCCGCGCGAACTTCGAGCACGGGCGAATACGGGCCAGCAGTTTTATGCTGGGTGGCGCCTGCGGGCACGCGCTTCGCGCCGCTTTCACCGTCGGACGAAGTTCCTTTGGTTATCTCATTCATGCGGAATACTCTCGCACATCGGTTTGGTAATGACGAATGGCATCTCGATCCAACTCTACGCCGAGCCCCGGTCCCGGCGGCAGCGTCGCAAACGGCGGCTCAAATGGTAAAGGCGTTTTGAGCATGTCATGCTCGCGAATTAACCGCCCAAATATGTCGGAAGGCCACGTGCAACTGGACGCCGCAGCACACTGGTGGAGATACATCGCCTCTAAAACGCCCAGATCGACTTCCGATCCATGCCAACAAGGTAGCCCAGCTGCCGCCGCAATCCGGTCAAGTTGTTGAAACCCAACCAGGCCGCCGTTGAAATTAAAGCCATCGACCGCGGACAACTGAATCGCATGTATCGCGTCATGAACACGCTGGCCGTGGTAAATGTATGGCAGTGAAACGTGCAGCACGATCGGAATCGGCGACGCCTCTCTCAACTTGGCGTAGTCCGAAAGCATCCACCGCGGAATCGGATCTTCCAGGCAAAGTACGTTGCCAATCGAGCTCAGCTTTTCGATTCGCGCGCGCGTGTTTGCGGAAGTATCCCACCGTTCGTTCGGATCAAGAATAACTTGAAGTCCCGGTGCGTGGAGCGCGATTTCCCGGCACCAGGCGGCGACATCGTCGTCCAGATCGCACTTAAATTTCACGCAATCGTATCCGGCCGCCAAGAACCGCGCGGCGAGCGGCCGGATATCGCCCACCGCCCGATGCCCGGACCACGCCCCGATCCGCACTCGGCGCTGCACCACGCCGCTCAATAACTCCACCAGCGGCAGATCGTGGAGTTTTGCGAACGCGTCCCAGACCGCGCACTCGAACCCGTCGTACTCGCGGCAGTGCGCAATTGGCAGCTGCTGTCTCGATAATTCTTCGAGTTCTAACCCCACCAGGCGCCGCGAAACATTCTCCACGATTCGCCAATCATGGTCGCGGTACAACTCGCCCAGGCCGATTACGCCATTCGCAAGATGCAATTCGAGAATGCACTTCGGCAGCACGTCGAACTGAACCGACCACGCCGCCGTGCCGGCGACTGGTAGCTTATGCAGCGGTTGGTCGATTCCAGCGCTGTTGATTGTCCCGGCACGGGCTGGAACAACAACCTCGGTTGCCAATATTCGTTCAATTCGCGTCATGGCGATCGGCGTGCTCATTCATGGCGGACGGAGAGAGCGGTCATAATACCAATCCGCCCCACGTTCGTCATTCTTTTTCGGCCGGTGGTTTCCTAACTAGCACGCAGGTAAGATCGAGCGCATTGCGGCCGCCAGGTTGCGGCTGTGTAATATACCCACGTTTGGATCGCTGGCATGCCCCATCGCGTCACCCGCCGCTCCTTCCTTGCTTCTTCGATCGCAGCCTCGGCCATGGCAACCATCCCTTCGCGCGCGGCGGAAACAAGCCGCAAAAAAATCGCGGTCATCGGCACCGCGGTTTACAAGCTCTCGCACGCCCAGCATTTTCTTGACCGACTACTGGTTGGCTATGCCTGGGGTGGCAGCTGGCATCAGCCGGCCGTCGACCTTGTGTCAATTTATATCGATCAGTTTCCCGACAACGACCTCGGCCGCGATATCGCCAAACGACACGACGTGCCAATTTACCCAACGCTTGAAGAGGCACTCACGCTTGGCGGTTCCAAACTGGCGGTTGATGGTGTGGTGATCATCGGCGAGCACGGCGACTACCCGCATAACGAAATGGGCCAAGTGCTGTATCCGCGCTATAAGTGGTTCAAGCAGGTCGTCAAACTTTTCGAATCGAGCGGCCGCTGCGTGCCCATATTTAATGACAAGCATCTTTCGACGGTTTGGTCGGAATGTGCGGAAATGGTCGCCGACTCGAAGCGGCTGAATTTCCCGTTCATGGCCGGCTCATCGCTCCCCGTCACGCGACGGATGCCTGCGATCGACATGCCGTATGACACACCGCTCGCCGAGAGCGTTTGCGTCGGCTATGGAAAAATGGATAGCTACGACTTCCACGGCCTCGAGACGGCCCAGTGCATGTCTGAACGTCGCAGGGGTGGCGAAGTCGGGATTAAAAGCGTTCAAGCTTTGAAGGGCGAAAAACTGTGGGACTACGTTGCCGGTCGCGACGCAACCAAACGCTTGCTCGTCGCTGCGCTCGCACGAAGCCACAATTTGCCCGTAGAAAACGGTTACGTCACCGAGCCAATTAGTTACGAATGGGCACGCAAGGTTTTTCCAGATTGCTACGCCTACGTGATCGAACACCGAGATGGGCTGCGGACTACCTTGCTCTCGTTGCCCCTACCTAGGCGGGACTTCAATTACGCCGGCCTAAATTCCGAAACCGGCGAGATCATTTCTTGCCAAATGTACTTGCCGATGCCCGAATATGGCGCGACGACAGCTGACTTCTTCAATCCGCTGGTCCACTACATCGAGCAAATGGTGCTCGAAAACAAACTACCGTATCCGATCGAGCGCACGCTGCTCACCTCGGGCATGACGCTCGCCGGCGTTGAGTCGCTGTTTTGTGATCAAGCCGTCATCCAAACGCCGGACATGGCGGTTGAGTACAAAGCGCCAAAGGAATCGCTGTTTTGGAAAGACTGATGCGTAATTCTCGCACCTCATGGATTGGATTTGGCGTCCGTTTGCTGCGGCGTTCAATTATCTCGTGTTCCATTCCGTTGGTGCTGATCTTCGCGATCGCAGCCACGGCCAAAGCGCCTCGCCCCAATGTCCTGATTATTCTCGCGGACGACATGGGCTTCTCCGATCTCGGCTGCTACGGCGGAGAAATGGCCACGCCCACCTTGGATGCTCTCGCCGCCGATGGCGTTCGCTACACGCAGTTCTACAACACCGCACGCTGCTGGCCGACGCGAGCCGCTTTGCTCACAGGTTACTACGCTCAAGAAGTCGGCTTCGACGAAATGCCCGGCACGCCGAAAGGCGAACACCGCACCCGGCCCGATTGGGCCCACCTGCTGCCCGAATACTTGAAGCCGCTCGGCTACCGCTCGTACCACTCCGGCAAGTGGCATCTCGACAGCACACCCGTAAAGTGCGGCTTTGATCGCTCGTACGCTCTGCTCGATTACGATTTCAACTTTTCGCCGAAACACCACACGCTCGATGGCGAACCGCTGCCCGCCGTAAAGCTCAGCGACGGCTACTACTCCACGACCGCAATCACCGACCGGGCCATCGAGTTTTTAAAGCAGCACCAGGACCAGTACGCCAAAACACCATTTTTTGAATACGTTGCATACGTCGTGCCTCACTTCCCGCTGCAAGCGCCGCCGGAGGATATCGCCCGCGTGGCCGATCGCTATCGAATCGGTTGGGACGCGATTCGCGCGGCCCGTTGGAATCGCATCGAAGACAAACTGCATTTGCCTGGCGAGCTATCGCCGCTCGAGTCAAAAATCGGGCCGCCCTATCGCAACGCGCGGGCCCGCGAGGAATTCGGCGACCTCGAAGTGTGGCACGAAACTCCCTGGAGCGAGTTGAACGACAAGCAGCGCGAATTCGAAGCCCAAAAAATGGCGATCCACGCGGCGATGATCGAGCGAATGGATCACGAGGTTTCCCGACTCATCGACCAGCTCCGCGCAATGAAAGCCTACGACGACACGCTCGTGCTGTTCTTATCAGACAACGGCGCCAGTTCCGAAATCATGATCCGTGGCGACGGCCACGATCCAAAAGCGCCGCCAGGCTCCGCCGCCACATACCTTTGCCTTGGGCCCGGATGGTCGAACGCCGCGAACACGCCGTTTCGCCGTCACAAAACGTGGGTGCACGAAGGGGGCATCGCGACACCGCTCATCGCCCACTGGCCCGCCGGAACCGCGGCGAAGGGCGAGTTGCGAAGTGCCGTCGGCCATGCCATCGACCTGGCGCCAACGATCCTAACGCTCGCAGGTGGAAGCTGGCCAACCGAGTTTGACGGAAAGAAACTCCCACCGCATCCTGGAAAAGATTTAACCTCGACCTTCGCCAGCGACGTCAAAATCGAACGCGCCCTCTTGTGGTGGTTCCACGATGGCAACCGCGCAATTCGCCAGGGCGATTGGAAACTCGTCGCCGCGAAAGGCGACGCTTGGGAGCTATTCGACCTCGCGCACGACCGTGCCGAGAACCACGACCTTGCCGAAGCTCAACCGGCCAAAGTCCAGGAGCTATCAAAAACCTGGGAAGCGACCCTCTTCGAATTTCAAAAACTAGCCGGGTTGAAACCAAAAAAGCCGTAATGTCCGAATGTTGATTTGCTCGACGCCATCTGCTTAAATTCACGCCACTTCACTATCACGGCGTCGACCAAATACTGGGGCAGTGAAGAACGCGAGAATGCAAAGTGCCGTAACGCCCGGCTCTGGAACGACGCTGCCTTGTAGGCGAAAGCGGGCATCTCCGTCCACTGGCGCATAAACACCGCCCGGTCCCGTGTCGCCATACGCGGTGCCCGGAATCGTGTTTAGATTGCCACTGTTGTTGGGCACCGTTTGATTCGAAAGAAAGTAATACGTCGTGTTCGGCTGAATCACCAAACTGGGGCTAAATACATACATACCGCCCGCAATGCTTTGTGATTGAGCAATGTAGCCGATGGTTGACGCGCTAAGTGCGGCGGGAGTGCCCGAATATTGTTGGTTCAGTAAGAATAACGTACCCGCGGCGATGGGTGTGGGCACTCCAGCATTGGGCGTGCCGCCTGTGTCGAACCAATTGAACGTCACATTATTCCAGGGCCCACCCGCGGGCGTCGTAAGGGATTGCCCTAACGCAAACGTCGCAGCACCGCCAGCTTGGCTCAGCTGCTCGCTGATCACGTCTGCCCTGACCGCGAATGAATAAAAAAACGCCGCGCAGGCCACGATCGTGGCGATAAGTTTCCCCTTCATTAGCAATGTCCCCTCTGAAAATAGTCAACGAACATCAACTGCGAAATTCAGCCGCCCTGCACAAGGCGGGCGACAACAAACGTAAACGTAAGCCTATTGCCGCTGATGTCTCGATTTGCATTTGAAGTGGGCGATAAAGGACTCGAACCTTTGACCTTCTGGGTGTAAACCAGACGCTCTAACCAACTGAGCTAATCGCCCGAAACTCGTCCGCTAACCGCGGTCCGTTGTCAGTTGCAGGAAACTATTCTACAACGGCCTACGGACAAATAACACCGGACCACAATCACCAACAAAAAACCACCCAATGACTGTTCAACTCGTTGAAATCACCCACCGCGGCAGCGGTTCGACCGCGAAAATTCTCATCAGCCAGGGGTTCAATTGCTTCAGCTGGAATGTTGCCCTCGACGATGGCCCGCGCGAAATGCTCTGGGCGGGCGAAGGATTCGACGCCGGAGACAAGCGCCCATCGAGCGGCGGCATTCCATTTTTGTTTCCCTTTCCTGGCCGGATTGGCGGCGCATGCTTCGAGTTTGACGGCCGCAAATACCAACTGGAACCGGGCGACGCGTTCGGCAACGCAATCCACGGCTTCGTCTTGAATCGGCCGTGGCGTGTAGTGAAGAATGGAGACGCCAGCGTCGCTGCGGAATTTCAAGCATCCATCGATGACCCTACGATTCTGGATCACTGGCCCGCCGATTTTAAGATACAGGTTTCGTACGAGATTCGCGCGATGGAGCTCGTGAGCGAAATTCGCTACTCGAATCCCAGCGATCGTCCGCTGCCGTGCGGATTTGCGACCCACGCATATTTCCGCATACCGCTCAGCGCAAGTGGCAGCGCCGCCGACACCGTAATCACAGCTCCGGTCGCGGGATTTTGGGAACTCGAGCAAATGATACCGACGGGTAGAATCTTGCCGGTTCCTCACCACGAGCGAATGGAGAATGGCCTGCGATTAGGCGATCACAAGTTCGACACCGTGTTTACACGGTTGCATCCAGAAAAGAATGGCCGGCTTCAAACTCGGGTCGCCGATCCAGCCAGCGGCCGCACGCTCACGCAATCATTCGACTCGGCGTTTACTCAATGCGTGATTTACACGCCGGCGCATCGTGAGGCCATTTGCCTCGAACCCTACACATGCGTGCCCGATGCAATTCGCCTCGCGGCCGATGGCCACGAAACCGGACTGCAAATCCTCCAACCCGGCGAAGAATTTTCGACCACCATCCGGCTACAACTCACATAGGCAAAACGCAGCGAGGCCGATTGGCAACGCCAACCGACCTCGCATGTGTGTTGATGATGTCTGCAGCGAACTACTTCGCAGCCGGATCCTTTGGCGGCTCTTTCTTCAGTTCTTCAAGGTCACCGGCCGGAAACTTGCCAGCCTTGATGCGATCCATGTACGTCTCGCTCTTATCATCCTTGGCATCGACGTGCATTTCGAGCGCCTTCTTAAAGGCGTCATCCATCTTGGCCGTGTCTTTCGCGTCTTTCTTGTTCAGCAGCTTGCCGACTTCTTTTCCGAACGCGTTGCGGACTTTCTTCTCTTTGCCTTGGTGGCAGATATAGCATCCGACCGGCGGCTTGCCCGCTTCCTCGGCGAATTTCTTGTTCTCACTGTTCTCGATATAGTCCTTCTTGAATTCATCGTAGAACGGCTTGATTGCCGCGGCTCGGCGAGTCGCCGAAAAAGCAACAACCAGCGACAAAGCAACCAGCAGGTAGCGAGAGCGCATTGTCAAACCTCTGTATGTGGTAGGCCGAAAGTTTAGGTGGGGGTAGTACGTTTAGCCGCAACTTTCCAACGGCACGACGCGCGTCATCTGGCCTTCGCCTAGCGAAGCCTCATAAAAATAACCACACGCGCTTTGAGTTGTCAAGCAATTTCGGCGGTAAGAATCGAAGCTTTCGCCACATGCGAGCAGGCGTTCCGCCTCAATCGGCTTCCGCATGCATCCAGCGCGTCAGCAGGGGCGACAAAGCGAGGCAAGCCAGCGCCGTAATAAACGCCGCAAACGCTATCCACCCAAATACATGTCCGTAGACATGAACTGTATCCACCGGCACCGGTATAACCGGCGGCCCATTGCCCTCGCCGCCGCCGATGGCGGCCTTTTGCGCGATTCTCGCCGAAAGATCATTCGCAATTCCAAGCCCTACGAACCAGGTTCCCATCACCGTACTCAGCAAATACTTTGGCGATAGCTTGGTGACCATCGACAACCCAATCGGCGATTGGCTCAACTCACCCGTCGTGTGCAGCAAAATACCAAGCAGCAAGCACCACATCGGAACCATGCCCCGATCATTCGCCAGGTACGTTGCCCCCCACCACAGCACGATGAACCCAAGCCCGACTTGAGCCAGGCCCAACGCGAACTTAACGGGCGTGCTCGGTTCCCAACCGCGAGTCGCAAGAAAAGTCCACAGCGCCGTAAACACGAGCCCGAACATCAGGATGTAAATCGAGTTCGCCGATTGAAACATCGAGGCCGGTACTTCGCTCCCGCCTATGCCCATGCCGACGTTCTGCGGCATCACTTTCCACGTGAGCGACTCGAACTGACCATCGGCGGCCGGTTCGGCGACTGATTGGGGCTCCGCACCGCTTTTCTTCTCTGCCCGATCCTTTACCAGTTGTGCTGCTTCGCGCAACTTCGTCAGTCCGGTAAACGTAAGTGCGTTCGAGCTTGTCACCTTTTTAATGTAGGTGTCTAGCTCCGCCGGCTTCATTTGATCTTCTGATTTCTTATTGTCTTCGAGCAAGTGAATGGCATCAGCAACCTTTTGCCCCATTGCCGGGTCGCCATTCTCCTCGCCCAATTGCTCCTGAGTTAGCGGCGGCAGCTTATCCAGCTCCGCATTATCTGTCTCAAGCGGAATGCGAAACTTGATTTCTGATCCCGCGTCTTTCTCCGCGATCGATCGCCCCTCGAACACGCGGTCAACGTTTCGATCCGTGAAGTTATTCATCGAGCTGCCCGCCTGCTCGAAGTAGGCCCAGAACAACATGGAGAACAGCGTAAGGATCAAAACCACATAGAGCCGCTCCCTGTCCACAACGGAGCTTCGAGAGGCCTCTAAGATAATGTAGCCGAACGATAGGACCCCGAACGCCATCAGGATGCACGTGACCACATTGGTAAGGGGCAACAGAACCGCGATCACCGGAACGAGCAGAATGCCAGCGATGTACGCCAGCACGTCGAATCGAAACGGCCCGATCCGCCGGGACAGCAATTCCGGATAAGGCGCCTGTCCTGCGTTCTTCGGCAAACCGCCCTTACTGAGTGCGATCACTGCCACGACGCCGGCTACCAGCAACACCGCGCCTACGAAAATATTCACCGCGAGCTGGTACGCATTGTCTTGCATAAACAGCATCGACGCGGTCGTCCCGATCGCCGTAAGCATAATCAGGATTTGTGTCAGCCAGGTCGGCGCGACAAATACAGCGAGCCCGACCAGCATTCCAACCGTTGCCAACCCAAATCCACGATGCCAACCGTACACCTCACCGATATAACCACAGACGAGCGGCGCCAGCGCACCGCCCAAATTCACACCGATGTAATAAATCGTGTAACCCCCGTCGCGGCGCGGGCTGCCTGCCGGGTACAAAGTACCCAGCATCGACGTGACGTTCGGTTTAAAGAACCCATTCCCGGCGATGATCAGTCCCAGCGCGAAATAAAATGCGATCGAGTTCTGTTGAGTCATCAGCAGATGCCCGGCCGCCATCAGCAGTCCGCCCAAGATCGCCGACCGCCGCTGCCCGAGAATGCGATCTGCAAATAACCCGCCGATGAATCCGTTTGTGTAAACGAGTGCCGTGTAAGCACCGTACACACCGTAGGCCCGATCATCGCCGTAGTGCAGAAACCCTTTCAGCATGTACAGCACGAGCAGCGCCCGCATGCCGTAGTAGGAGAACCGCTCCCACATCTCGGCAAAGAACAGCGTGAACAACCCTACCGGGTGTCCAAATAGCGTTTCGTGCTGAACCGTCGATTCATCTGCCATACCGCGCTCCTATCGCATGGCAGGATCGTAACAGAAAGACGGCAGAAAAATCAGCCCCATTCCGCCGCGCCGACCGCTGAACAATAATCGGCGACTTACGGTCGCCGGACTCCGCAAACGAAACGATCAACGAC
>JABDGM010000054.1:20369-26262 GCA_013286045.1 Planctomycetota bacterium
CTTCCGGCACCACACTTCCCCCCGAAGGTTCACTCCGCAGCAACACCGGATTCTTCATCTCAGAAAAGCTCGGCTCTTCCGCATCACGATGCCACACGATCCCCAGGATGAGCACGATTACCGCCAGTAGCGAAAACGGAACAATCCACGGCGCATGCACCCGCCACCAAGTCGAAGGCGGCGCCCAAGAGCCAATATACGTCGGCAGCGCCGCCGCCGGTGGCGTCAGCCCCAGCTGCTCGATACAGCCGGTCAGCGCCGCCTGCAGATCGAGCGGAGTCTGAAATCGCTGCTCCGGCCGCTTGGCCAGCATCGTGGAAATCACCGACGCCAAAATCTCCGGTACATCGGGCCGCACCTCGCGCACATCCGGTGGCTGATCGTTCTGGTGCGCAAGCAGCTTTTGCAGCACCGTGCCCTCAGGAAATGGCGACCGACTCGTCAGCATGAAGAACAACGTGCACCCAAGCGAGTAAATATCGCTTCGAATATCTGCGTCGCGCGGATTGCGTGCCTGCTCCGGACTGATGTAGTCAAACGTTCCCAGCGTCACACCCGTGGCCGTTTCATCGTGCTCGGTTTGTTCCAGATACTCCAGCCGCGCCAGCCCCATGTCGACGACCTTCGCAAGTCCGTCGGTCGTGAGGATGATATTCGAAGGCTTGATGTCGCGATGCACCACTTCGCGCTCCCACGCGTGAGCCAGCGCGCCCGCAATTTGCAACGTGATATTAATCGCATCCGCAATCTGGAGCGGACCATTCTCATATACCAAATCGCGCAGGTTCGTCCCGTCGATGTATTCGAACACGATGTACGGCACGCCGCGATCTTCGCCGACGTAGTGTGCCCGCGCAATATTGGGATGATCCAGCCGCGCCGCTGATCGCGCCTCCGTCTGAAACCGCCGCTGGCTTTCTCCATCGCCGCCCTGCCGCAGCGATAGCACTTTCACTGCGACTGTCCGATGCAGATTCGTATCCCACGCGCGAAACACGGCGCCCATTCCGCCGCCGCCCACGAACTTTTCGAGCAGCACATGATCGAGCTGCTGCCCTTCGAGCGCCTGCCCAAGCTGTCGCGGATCGAGCATCGCCGTCGCCGCGCCCATCTCGTGCGGTGGAGTCGTCGATATGACGGTGATGTCCCCGTGTTGGGGCTCGGCCGATGGCGCGGGCGCAGAACCACTCGGCGTCGAACGCTGAGAGCCAGATTCAGACAAAGGCGCACCGCTGGACATGGGATTCGTTTGCGGAAGCGGCGCGAAAACGCCGGCAGGGAGGGCAGGCCCAAATGTGGCCTTCGCAACCCTTCCATTTTAGGCAGCCGCCCGAGCCGGAAGAAACCCCGCTAGCCCATGTGCTTTACGACCGCTTCCCCAAATTCGCTGCACCTTACTTCGTGGGCGGCCGGCATCATTCGGGCAAAATCGTACGTGACAGTCTTCGCCGTAATCGCCCCCTCCATACCGCGAATGACGAGATCGGCCGCTTCGTCCCACTTCATGTGCCGCAACATCATCTCGCCGGAAAGTATCACCGAGCCCGGGTTCACCTTATCTTGATTGGCGTACTTCGGCGCGGTCCCGTGGGTCGCTTCGAAGATCGCATGCCCCGTCACGTAGTTGATATTCGCCCCCGGCGCGATGCCGATACCACCCACACACGCCGCCAGCGCGTCACTTATATAGTCGCCGTTGAGATTTGGCGTCGCGACGACATCGTACTCCGCCGGCCGCGTCAGAATCTGCTGCAAGAACGCATCCGCAATCACGTCCTTAATGACGATGCCCGCGCCCGGCTTCCCATCCGGTATCTTGCACCACGGCCCGCCGTCAATTTCCTGCGCGCCGTAGAAATCCTTCGCGACCTTATATCCCCAATCACGGAAGCCACCTTCCGTGAACTTCATGATGTTCCCCTTGTGAACCAGCGTCACGCTCTTCCGCTTATTTTGAATCGCATAGCCTATCGCGCTATGTACCAGGCGCTCGGTGCCGAGGTAGCTCATCGGCTTGAAGCCAATCCCGACGTCGACCTTGAGCTCGCGCTTCGGCGCTCCAATCGATTCGAGCTGCTTCTGCCACCCTTCAATCTTTTCTTTCGTGCCGAAGCGAACCTTCTCCGCCAATTTCGGAAACTCGCTGGTTAAAAAGTCGAGAACCTTCTGGCTCTCCGCGCTGCCGCCCGCGAATTCAATTCCGGCATAGGTGTCTTCTGTGTTCTCACGGAAGATCACCATGTCGACCAGTTCCGGCTGCTTCACCGGCGTCGGCACGCCTTGGAAGTAACGCACCGGCCGCAAGCATACGAACAAATCCAAAATCTGCCGCAGCGCCACGTTAAGCGATCGAATACCGCCACCCACCGGCGTCGTCAGCGGGCCCTTGATCCCGACGCGTAGCTCACGAAACGCATCGAGCGTATCATCCGGCAGCCAGTTGCCGAGCTTGTCGAAAGACTTCTGCCCCGCGAGCACTTCCTTCCACACGATCTTGCGCTTGCCGCCGTAGGCCTTCGCGACCGCAGCATCAAACACCCGCTGGCTTGCTCGCCAAATATCCGGCCCGGTGCCGTCACCCTCAATGAACGGGATGATCGGTTGATCCGGCACGGCCAACTGGCCATTCTTCATTTGAATTGGTTGACCTTCGGTGGCAGCCGCCATGTGCGATTCTCCAGCAATTTGCGTCAAATATCTAAGACCGACGATTGTCGATCCTAGCCCCGGCACGGTCAATGGTCCGCCTGCCTCCGCGTTCAACTTGCCCTGAACGCCTGATTCATATACTTAGATCAACGAGTTCGCGATTCCCGCCGCGTATCCCACCTCTCGACCGCCGCCAGCAATGCCACTGTTCAATATCTCGCTTGCCGAATGGTCGTTCCACCGCGCCCTCGAAGCCGGCGAGATGACCAACCTCGATTTGCCCGTGATGGCGAGGCGAGATTTCGACATCGACTGCGTTGAGTACGTAAACACGTTCTTCAAAGACCACGCCACCGATCGCCGCTATCTGCAAGAGCTCAAACAGCGGTGCGACGACCACGGCGTCCGCAGCGGCCTAATCATGTGCGATCACGAGGGCGACCTCGGCGACCCTAGCGACGCCGCCCGAACCGCCGCCGTCGAAAACCACCTCAAATGGGTCGAAGCCGCGAAGTTCCTCGAATGCGGTTCGATCCGCGTCAACGCCCGCTCCACCGGCGATCCCCAAGAACAGCTTGGCCATGCCGTCGACGGGCTTACCCGCCTCTGCGAGTTCGCCGCCCCCCACAATATAAATGTGCTAGTAGAAAATCACGGCGGCCTGTCGTCGAACGGCCGCTGGCTGGCCGACGTCATTAGTAGCGTCATCCAAGCCGGCCACCAAAACTGCGGCACGCTGCCGGACTTCGGCAATTTCACGATCGCTCCCGGCGAGACCTACGACCGCTATCAGGGGGTGGCCGAGATGATGCCGTTCGCCAAAGGCGTCAGCGCCAAAAGCCGAGTTTTCGACGCCGCCGGCAACGAGGCCGAAATCGAGTTTGAAAAGATGATAAAGATCGTCCTCGATGCTAGCTACCATGGCGATGTCGGCATCGAATACAGCGGCACCCAGTTCTCAGAACGCGAAGGCGTCCGCCTGACTAAAGCCCTCCTAATCCGCCTCCGCGATAAACTAGGAAATCTATGACCACCACCCAGCTTTAATCCTGCTGGCCGAATTCCGTTTTTCCTAGCAGCGCAAGCTGGACAACCAAGTAACTGGGACAAACTCCACTGCACAAGAATTAGGCAGAAGCACCCCGCCCAATCTCTGAGCAGCCCCTGCCTGCATATAGGCAGTCGCTAGCTGCTAGCGTAAGTGCAAGCAATGCAAGGACATGCATGACTGCACTTGCCGCCTTAAGAAAATACTCCTACATAACGACCCGCGAATTGGCCCCGAAGGCCATTCGGTGGCCTTTGGCCGCGTGGCAAATGCCACCCCGTATTCCGCACGACCTGGAAGGAGACAATCGCCGTGCTAACTCAATCGACGGAGAAGTACCAAGAAATCTTAAAGGCTGCCAGTCAGCTCTATACCTCAGAGCCAGACTGGGTAACCTTCTTCCGCGAGATCCTCGGCGTGGACGGCATCGTCCGCCGCCACTTTACTCGCCTGGAAGACCTGACCGCCTTCGAAAAGAGCCCGGAGTTCGAGCAAATCCAGAAATGGCTGGTCAAGCTCCGTGAGCAAAAGAACGCCACTGACACCGAAAGCGAACCGACCCGTGTTATCACGGTTCGGTTGCCGAAGAGCATGCACGAATACTTGCGGACCGAGGCTCACGACCTTCGGACCAGCATGAACAAGCTCTGCATCTCGAAGCTGCTGCAGGTGATCGAGCAGGATTTGATCCCGACCGAGCGCAACAGCGCCCCGGTAAGCCGGATCAACAAGCCAGCACCGCAGCCCATCACGAGCACGTTCGGCGCGAGCCACACCTCGAGCCAACCATTGCACAGTGGTAGCAGCAGTATCAGTAGCACCCAGCCGACCTTCCGCTCGGCCTCCGGCTTCTAGCAAGAAGCCCGAAGATAGCACCGCAATTGATCTCCACCGCCTCGGCCCCCGCGCCGAGGCGTTTTCGTTCCTACGCGACGCAACCCCCGGCACAGCATTCTGAAATGAATCTACTTAAGCTGCTCGTTGGGACTGTTTCAGGAGTCGTCGTTGGCGGCGCGCTGGGGATCGCGTTCGCCGTAGCTGTCGGATTATTCAGTCAAAGACGAAGTCCCAATGATCCGAGCGCCGGCAGCATCGCCATCATCGTGATGCTCACGTTTCCTGTCGGTGCGTTTCTCGGCGCTCTAGCCGGCGCCATTCTAGGCTGGTATTGGATGTAAGCACCGCCGACCAGCACTTTGGCAGAAAAATCCCCGAAGAGGGCCTGTAAGCCGGGTTCTGTAACGACGCAAAGCGCCGCGGCAATCATTCCTCTAATCCGGCGATTGCTCGCCGTCTCTAGCAGCCTACCCGGAAGTCATAACGAGCCGAACCGACTCTGCTTCCTGTTTGGCCTTGCACCGGGTGGGGTTTGCCAAGCCGAGCGAGTCGCCTCGCCCGCTGGTGCGCTCTTACCGCACCGTTTCACCCTTACTGGGGGAGCTATTAGCCATTGGCCATTAGCTTTTAGCCAGAAAATCCATTCCGTTGTCCGGCTAATAGCTAACAGCTCCCCCAGCGGTCTGCTTTCTGTTGCACTTTCCCTAACCTCACGGCCGGTGGACGTTATCCACCACCCTGTCCTGCGGTGCCCGGACTTTCCTCTCGTCCACTTTCGCGGACCAGCGATCACCCAGCCCTCTTCGGGGAATAATTATTATAGTAGAGCGAATGGAAGTACGTAGTGGTTCATTGGTCTTTGCTTCAGCATGCAATAAACAGGAGTATTGGGCGCGATTGCTTAGATGACCTGCATTCATTTGCAGGCAACCTCATCTAATTTGCTTTCGCCTCTGCATTAGAAAGCGCTCGCATGGAAACTGCCTGTGCAGCGACCCCACGCCCGACCGAATTTCGTTTCGGATTGCGCACCGCCCTCTTCATTCTGACAGTCGCCGGCCTACTCTTAATGCCGGTCCGCTGGTTTGGCAGCTTCTACTTTGTCTCAATGCTTTTTTCCACCGCCCTGGTTATCGGGTGTTCCGTCGTCTATCGCGCAAGCCGGCCAGGCGCGCTGGGCGTTGCGTTCTTGGGCGCGTTCTTAAGTTTCGCTGGCCTTCTCGGGATCCTCGTTTTCTTCTTCCACGCAGTTTTCAACCTGATCGCAACCACGATCCTCATTCCGCTCAAGCCCCGGCCGCGCACATTCGCGGCCGTCCTTAGCGCCGTCATGGTCGCGACTTACTCGTTCTGCTTCTG
>JABDGM010000055.1 GCA_013286045.1 Planctomycetota bacterium
TTGGATACGATGCGGATTTGGTGCTCGTCGATCTCGATCGCGAGCATGAGATTCGGAACGAAGAACAAGTGACGAAGAGCGGCTGGAGCCCATGGCATGGTACGCGGCTCGTCGGCAAACCGGTTCGCACATGGGTTATGGGCGAAGAGGTTTACAACGACGGCGAGTTTAATCTGAGTGTCCACGGGCATGAAGCGCAGTTCGACCATGCCCGCGGTGGGTATTGGGCCACAGCGCAATAGTGAATTGATTGAATCGCCATGCTGCATTTGCAATGTGACACGCCGAGCCGATGGTTGGAGCAGGTTGATCGCGACCTGCCGGCGATTCTCATTGACCACGCGCATTGCGAAAAGAAAGCGGCCGGGACGGCGCTCAATCTTATTTTTGCGTACGTAGAAAATATCGAACTTTGTCGCGAGATGACGGAGATCGTGAACGAGGAACTCGAGCACTTTCACATGGTGCTCGATCTGCTGACGAAGCGCGGGATTCGGTTTCGGCGGTTGACGCCGTCGTCGTATGGGCGGGAACTCAACGAATTGGTGCGGAAGCAGGAGCCGCAGAAGGCGGTGGATCGGCTGCTCGTGGCGGGGTTGATTGAGGCCCGATCGTGTGAGCGGTTTCACGTGCTCAGCGAACACGTGAAGGATGCGGAGTTGGCGACGTTTTATGGCTCGCTGTTCGAGTCGGAGGCTCGGCATCACACGACGTACACGCGGTTGGCGAAGGATTTTGCGGCAGAGGAAGTGGTCATGGCTCGGCTGGATGAGCTGGCCGCGTTGGAGGCGGCGATTATTTCTCGGGGTGAAGACCTGCCGCGGATGCATAGTTAGTTGCCCATCTCTCGTTACCAGCCGGGGCCGTTGATATCGACGTCGGCGGCGGGCCAGTTGCCACGGTTGGGGTAATACATGATGACGGGGTCCCAGAAGGGATCGGCTTCGGGGTCTTCGGCTTGGGCGTTGTAGAAGCGGTTGGGAGCGACGGCGGCGCCGAACTTTTCGTAGAACGGGCGAACCGTTTCTTTCGTTTGGAAGAGGGCGAATGGGTAGGTGCCGTTGTCGACGAGGTCGAAGGCTTTTTTGACAAGGGCCTGGCCGAGGCCCTGGCCGCGGGTTTCGGGGGTGGTGCAGACGCGGGCGAGCGCGAGCACGGTGAGGTCGTGTCCGGGCACTTTGATGGTTCGGGGTGACGCGTCTGCGTGGGCGACGAGGCGGCCGTTCTCGCGGACGACGAACGAGCGCGGGAACTGGGCTTCAGCACCTTTATAGTCGCGCCAATAGTTGAGCAATTCTTCGGTACGTGTTTCAACGGTGCGGCCGGGTTTAGGCCAAATCGAGACCAGCAGTTCGGCGATGGCTCGGGCGTCGGATTCTTGGATTGTGCGGCGGTCGATGGTTTCGATCTGCATTTTTAGTCTTCGCGTTGGTTCAGGGGCGCGCTTGAGGGACGGCGACCTTGGGCGTATCGTAGTATTTCCACTGGCTTAACGGTACCTGGAGTATTGTCATGGCGGAATTGAGCGAATCGAGCGGCGCGACTTCGAATCGGCGTGACTTTGTGCGGGCAGGGATCGGGCTGGGGGCCGCGGGCGTTGCGGCGTTCGGGGCGATCGACAAACTGCTGGCCGAGGGCGTGAGTGCGCCGTCGAAACCGATAGTGAAGCCGGGCGACGTGGTGTTGTTTCAGGGGGACTCGATTACGGACGCGGGGCGAAAGCGTGGCATTGATGCGCCAAATGATGAAGCGGCGCTGGGGACTGGGTACGCGTGGCTGGCGGCATCGCAAATGTTGGTTGATAAGCCGGAGGCGGGGCTCAAAATTTTCAACCGCGGTGTCAGTGGTAATAAGGTGTATCAGCTGGCCGAGCGGTGGAAGGCGGAGTGCCTCGATCTGACGCCGAATGTGCTGAGCATTCTTATTGGTGTGAATGACTACTGGCATAAGCACAAGCATGGTTACGACGGGACGCTCGAAAAGTACGAGGGGGACTATCGGGCGCTCATCAAGCAGACGAAGGAAACACTGCCGGAGGTGCGGCTGATTCTTTGTGAGCCGTTCACGCTCAAGGTAGGCTCGGTCGATGATTCGTGGTTTCCGGAGTTCGATGGGTATCGTGAAGCTGCGAAGCGGGTGGCGAAGGACGTCGGCGCAGCGTGGGTGCCGTTTCAGACGATGTTCGATGCGGCGGTGAAGGTCGCACCACCGGAGACTTGGGCGAAGGACGGCGTGCATCCGACGCCGAGCGGGGCGGCGCTCATGGCGCACTGGTGGCTGAAGGCGGCGGGACCCTAGTGACGAGGCGACGTTCTGTCGTTGCTTCGAATATTGTTGCGGGCGCGGAACTCGATTTTTTAATACAAAATTCGGTGTCAAAGTCCGGGCGTGATCTCTTTTCGCTCTGCAAAAGACGGCGTATCTGTATTTCGGTCGGGACATTAACGGACTATTTTTGTATCCGGCGTGCGCACTCGCTGTTCATTACGTGATCAGGAATTTCGACTCGCAAAGTCAGCAGTGTGACCTGTCGAGAACGATGGGCGGAGCAACTTAGCACAAGTTGTGGCTCAATTTCTACAAAAATCTCTTCGCGTTACCGCAATTTTCTGAGCTTGCTCGTCGCGCGATTTACCGCAAAGCCGTGGCATCGCCAGGGATTTTTTGGCGCTGGAATTGCACTCCTTCCATGGCGGTTCACTAACAGCTCACCGAGGAGATTGCCATGGCCACCGAAACGACCGAAAAACTGCACGAACTTTTAGAAGATTTTGATTCGGCGATGCTCGTGACGCGAACGGCCGGGGGTGAGCTGCGGTCGCGGCCAATGGCTGTGGCGGATTCTGAAGATGATGGCGAGATTTGGTTCGTGACGGAGCGGCACTCGGGCAAGCTCGAGGAGATCGCGCGCGATGGTCACGTGAATGTGGCGATGCAGTCGCGGATGAAGTTCGTATCGATCAGCGGGACAGCGGTAGCGGTAGATGATCCGCGTAAGGTGTCCGAGATTTGGAATGAGGCGTGGAAGGTGTGGTTCCCGGGCGGGAAAGATGATCCGACGTTGATCTTGTTAAAGGTTCACGTGGATCGCGGCGAGTATTGGGACAACAGCGGGATGAGCGGGATCAAGTATCTCATCGAAGCGGGTAAGGCGTATTTGAGCGGGACGAAGCCGGATGTGGCGGGGGATCCGAAGGTGCATGGGAAAGTTGGGGCGTGAATGTATCAAGTGGCGAGTATTGCCGCAAATGAGAAAGTCACTCGGGCGGCAAAGTCACCCAAGCCGTCTCGTCACCATCGAGGCACATCAGGACGTGATCGTTTGTCGGCGCCCCGGCGATCACAGCTCCTTCAAGTCGTTGCGGATTAAAAATCCGGAACATCTGTCCGCGCTGGTCGCGACGCGGGAGCACAAGGTCGTAGGCGGTCACTTTCAAGTCTGAAGGGGCTGCTTGCGCCTTAAATCCTATGGTGGGGTTGTTTTGTTCTTCCTTCATATTGGTGACGGGGCGATTGTTGAGCCCGGCGAATGCAAACGCGGTGCTAGAGGGCGCTTGGTAGGGATGATTGTGGTCTTCTGTTTTACCTGCGCCGACATCGATGACCGCGTACCTCGCTTCGTTTGGCTTCGGTTCCTGATAGATGGCGAGTTTTTTGCCGTCGTGGGAAAGGTACATGCTGGATTGAGTTCCCACCTGTTGTGGTCCGCCATGAGGTTCGCCGACATCGAGTGCGGTCGTCGCCCCGAATTTACCGCCGCTGATATCTGTGCTGTAGATTGGGTGGCGCGATTCACGGTGAAACAGCGTTTTGCCATCTGGCGACGTGACCATTTCTTCAAAGGCTCTGACGTTCTTGGTGGATTTGGCACCTTCGCCTACTCCATCTTTTTTTTCTGAGTCATCGAGGACGTCGCCCGTTTTCAAGTCAATCAGTTTCGCGGTTAATGTGTTTTCGGGCGTGCAGACAACGACCGACGAGCCTGCGCCGCCGGCGATTCCCAGGCACGGGCCGTTGTATTGCTTGACCACCTGCAAATTGGCGGGATCGAGGATGACGAGCGATCGCACGTGTTTCATTTCGAATGGCCGGCTCGTGCGGACGTCGAACTTCACTAGCCCGCCGGGTCCTGCCGGGGTGGAGGCAATCACTTGCCGCACGCCGGCCAGAACGCCCTGCGACGTGAGGACGACCCCTGTCACGTTACCGCCCGTCGCGCCGCCGAAATCGACATGGTGGGTGACTGTCCAGGTGGGCGCATCGATTCGCGATACCCCATCGTCCATTGCGACATAGAGGACTTTGCCGTCGGCGCTCCATGCGAAAAACTTTTGCTGCGGCAGATGAAGCCGAAGCATTTGGACTTGAAGTCCGTTAATGGATTCTGCCGGTCCGATTGCGAGTTTCGTACTCGAACTGGAGGTTCGAAATGTCGTGTTCTCGACTGGGAGCGGCGATCCCATCCAGCCACGCGGATTGTAGCCCGTGGCGGGAGTCGAAGGACTGCTTGCCGCTTGCGGCGAAGACGCGACTGGCTCTTTTGAACAGGACGCAAGGAGAATCGTGTAAACGACGGCAATACACCAGCGAACGCGCACTTTTGAGCCCCCCCGAAAGCCCCTGAACAGTTGCACTGATAATTATGCTATGCAGGCGATCCTATTGGAATATTGCGCGTGAATTCTTGGCGGATTGAGGGAGCGTCACTGACTCGACGCCGGGCGGTTGGTGTCGCCGCCACGCGGCTTTTGGGTGCGGGGAATTATAACCGGGGGTTCACACCCCCGGCTAAGATATTTCACCGCTGCGCGGTGATGGCACATCGTTCAATCGTGCTTGCTCATCTTTTTTCTGCCGCTGCTGCTGCGATTTCGACGTCTTTCAGAAAGAGCGTATTGGTTTTGCCATCCTCGTTGAGGTCTTCGATTTTTCCGCTGATGTCGACGTTTTCGCCGACGTGGAAGCCACGGTCGCTGGCGGATTGCCACTGGCAGAAGTAGCGTGGCCACATCACTGCAAATCCGTGCGATGCGACCAGATCTGGATTCGGTCGCAAGGGCTCTTGGGCGTAGATCGTGAACTTGCCGTTATTCGGTTCGTTGCGGGCAATTCGAACGGTTCCGGAAAACGTTCTGTTTTTGAGCTTCGTGTCGACAAAGCATTTTTGATTCTCTTCGAGTTTGCTCTGCGGCAGTTCGCTGAATTTGGCGACGACGGGTTCTGTGGGCGGCTGCTGGGAAGCGGGCAATGGTCGAGCGCGCGGGTATTCGATCAGTGGCAGGTCGGCCCAGGTGATTTTTCGGGATTTTTCTAGCAGCAGCTTTCTCTCGTCGATAAGTTCTTTGTCCGTATATCCGCGCGCGAGATCTCTTTGCATTTCTCGGAAAACGGAGTCGCCTCTTTGGGCGGCGGCGTGGCGGACGGTTGTCGCAACGATGAGCGCGGCAATAGCAGGCGTTAGTCGTCGAAGCATATCGAACTCGATCGGCTGAACGAAATTCGGAAGCGGCGAAAACTGTTGAGGGTGGGCTTCGCACCCCCGTCGTTGGTTCCGGGAGTGTGCTTCAGCGCTCTTTATTTTACCACCGCATGGCGCGCTTTAAACTAGTTCGACTTCGAGGCCGCCGACGTAGCCGGCTACGACGTTATAGATGGCGGCGTAGAGCATGCCCATGAAGAAGCCCATTACGCCGTAGAAGAGTGGCAAGAAGATGACGGCGCCGGCTCCGAGGAAGAGCGCGGGCACCTGCGGGCCGCCGTCTTGATGAACGGCAACTCCGGCCAATGAAACGAGCGTCATGATGACGCCGAGAAACAGGCCGAGAATTGCGGAGATCGCACCGATGACTTTTCCGGCGGAAATGGGAACAACGCGTCGCAGTACCATGTGCACTCCCCTTAGAGGCTTTGCCGAAATCTGGCTGAACTAACTCTTACAGCGCTTCGCACACCAGGTCGCCGATTTGGCTGGTGGTGTAGCCCATTTTGCCGGCGGCCTGGCTTTTCATTTTCGTGCCGGTGACTTTTTGGATGGCATCCATGACGCGCTTGGCCGCTTTGGGGTGGCCGAGTTGGTCGAGCATCATGCTGACGGCGTTGATGGCGGCGATCGGGTTGATCTTGCCCGTGCCGGTGTACTTCGGCGCGCTGCCGCCCATAGGCTCGAACATGCTGACGCCTTCGGGGTTGATGTTGCCGCCGGCGGCGACGCCCATGCCACCTTGGATGATGCCGCTGAGGTCGGTGATGATGTCGCCGAACATGTTCGTGGTAACGATCACGTCGTAGAACTCAGGGTTCTTTACGATCCACATGCAGCAAGCGTCGACGTGGTTGTAGTCGGTTTGGATATCGGGGTACTCCTTGGCGACGTCGTTGTAGGTACGCTGCCAGAGGTCGTGGCTGAGAATGACGTTGGTTTTGGCGACGAGCGTGACCTTCTTGCCTTTGGGGTTGTTGCGTTTTTTGCAGAGCTCGAACGCGTAGCGGATGCAGCGCTCGCAGCCGCGGCGGGTGTAGAGGGCGGTTTGCGTGGCGACTTCGTTGGGCGTGCCTTTGTGCAGAAAGCCTTGGACGCCGCAGTAGAGGTCCTCGGTGTTCTCGCGGACGACGATGAAGTCGATGTCTTCCGGGCCTTTGTCACGTAGTGGGGACTCGACGCCGGGGAAGAGTTTTACCGGGCGGAGATTGATGTATTGGTCGAGGCCGAAGCGGAGGTCGAGGAGGAGCTTGCGCTCGAGGATGCCGGGGGCGACATCGGGGTGGCCGACGGCACCGAGGAGGATGGCGTCGAACTTGCGGAGCTGGTCGAGGCCGTCGTCCGGGAGCGGGCTGCCGGTTTTGAGGTAACGGTTGCCGGACCAATCGAGATCGGTGAGCTCGAAGCTGATGTTCTCTTGCTTGGCGACGGCTTTCAGAACTTTGACGCCTTCGGCGGCGACTTCCGGGCCGGTGCCGTCTCCGCCGATGACGGCGATCTTATGAGTCTTGGACATGGGTGGGGCCTTTCGGTGATTTAATTAGGATTTTTAACCACGGAGACACGGAGGGCACGGAGAAGAAAAGATTGAGATGGAGATCTGTTCTTCTGGTTCGCTTGGTCGTCTTGGTGTCTTTATGGTTCATTTAATGTGAAATTGGGAATCTCGGATTTTAACAGAGATGGTTAAGGCGCTGTAGTCGCCTAGGTGATGCGGCTTGCCAGGATGGCGGTGGGGCGGGCGGCGATTTTGGTGAGGAGGAGCGTGGCGGCGTTTGGGCCGCGGAGTTTTAGGTCGCGGCGAAGGGTTTCTGGGGTGATGTCGATGCCGCGTTTTTTGATTTCCAGTTGGCCAATGCCGCGGGTGCGGAGGGCTTGCGAGAGTTCGCGGGTGCGGAAGGGGAGGATTTCGCGGACTTCGAAGCAGTCGAGGGCGGCGTCGGAAATTGGTGCCGGACCGGTGAGGTAGGTCGGGTCCTGGCCGAGGGCCGAGAGGTTGTGCTCGGCGGCGAGAACGCCAGTCAGGTGGGCCACTAGGACGGCGGGGTCGACATCGAAGATATACCGGTTTAGTTCGCGGGTTATTGGAACCGGCTGATCGGGTGTGCCGACGATGGTGCGTGGAACTGAATTGACTTGCGACGACCGCAAGACGGTAGCGCCGCGAGAGCCACTGTTGATCGCGAGCGAGCCATGCCACGTCACGAGTTGTTTGCACTCGCCGTCGCGGCTGATCCATTCGAGTTCGCAGCGGTCGAGCCAGTCGGGAGGCAGTTTGGTGGCGGGAGCGAGTTTTATGGTGGCGTTTGGATTGCGCGCGAGCATTTGGTCGATGGCGTTGCGGTCCGGGGCGCAGTAGTCGAGCGACGTGGTGCGTTGGCCGGTGGGGCGGCGGTCGGGGTCGATGTGCCAGGCGTCGTAATCGGTAAGGTCGATTGTGGTGACGTCGTCTGAGCGGATTTCGGTTTTGGCGTTGAGGTGGGCGAAGTGGGCGGCGATGGGGTCATGGTCGATGCCGGCGGCGTGGGAAAGTGTGGCGAGCGCGCGTAGGTCGCCGCCGATGCCGCAACAGAGGTCGGCGATTTTTATCGTGTCTTGGCGAGACGCGGCCAAGTGGATGCGATTCGCTTTGTATTGGGCGACCCATTCGTCGGTCGATTGCTCGAGGCCGACGCGGGTGAAGAACATTTCTTCGGGGTGGGTAAACTTTGCGGTCGCGCGGCGGCGGAGCTCGGCTTGTTCGACGAGCAAATGCGTGCGAGCGGCGGAGAGTTGGCCGCGGAGTGTGGCGATCTTCGTGTGGAGAGGGGCCGTATTCTCGGCAAGTTCGGCGAGAAGCGTGCGAGCCTCGTTGCCGGTTAGCCAGTGGATATCGGCAAGCTCGCTACAGGGAGTCATTTGAGTGGGCTGGGCGATTCGCAGCGAGGATTGGTCGAAGAATGAAGATGCGTAGGTCTGCGCAGGGATGCGAAGTTGAGCAAATCGCGATCGCGCGAAAGGTGAAATACGATGGCTTCGCGTCCTGTTATGATAGCCTCGCTATTGGGTGCCTCGGTAGGCGTGCCGTATCTGGCTTCGCAGTCGCAACATAAGGCGACAACGCCGAGTGTGGTGAGTTCGTCGAGCATGTCGACGCCGGCGAGTTACGCCAGTTATTCGACCGTGCCGAGTACGAATACGATGAGCATGAGCGGCTCGCCGAGCAGCGCTTGGAGTGCTCCGAATTCGGCGACTTCCCAGCCTTGGTCGTCGTCGCCGCAATTGGGGACGACGAACACAATTTCCGCGATGCCGGTGAGTATGGCGAGTGGCGGTAGCATTACACGGTTACCAGCGACCTACGTGCCTGGGTCGCAGCCGAGTATGGGGACTGCTGTCGACGGTGCGCAGTTTACATCGGCGGCGCAAGTTCTGCGGTTTGATGTGACGAAGGAGTGGGTTTGCCAGAACTGGACGCGGAAATCGACTGGGGCGACGGACGTTGGGCTATTGGCGATACGTGTGCCGCTGGTGATGGGGACGCAAATGACGTCACTCGCTGGATCGCTGACTTACTTTTTTGATGACCGTGGGCAGGTGCAGCATATTTCATTTCATGGCAAAACGGGCGATTCGACGCCGCTTGTGCAATTGTTGACCCAGTCTTACCAGTTTCAGCAGGTTCCGCCGCCGGCGGGCGAACGCGTGTTTGAAGTTCGCGACGGCGAGGGGCTGCACAGCGAGTTGCGATTGAAGCCGGAGGCGGTTTTGAATTCGGCGACGCCGCAACAAAGTGTGGCCGTGGAGTTGGAACTGGCACGGCCCGGATCGCCGCGCGTTTTGCCACCACATGACCCAGTTTTACAGATTCCGCAAGTTGCCGGGTCGCCGGTGCCGCAGCAAGCGGCGGCGGATGCGTCGAGGACGAGTGGAGTTTCTGACTCGGTGAAATCTGCGGCGGGCAGTTATTGGGATCAGGTTCGCTACTCGACGCCGGATGAGTACGGGCAGCTTCGGGGTAGACGCTGGCCGCAGTAACGCCGCAACTTCACAGCACTGTAAATATCTATCGCTGATCGCTTCCTCTGTGCTTTGATGCCCGGCCGTGGTGGCTCGGCTATATTGGGCGGATGCAATCTGGCGTTGTGGAAATAGTGCGTTGCCCGGCGGATTTGCGCGGGCAGGCGTTTGCGATCGTGCTGTGCGAGTTAGCACCCAGCCTGCGTCGGGAAGTTGCTTCGCCACTGCTCAGTGACAGCACGGCTGACCAGTTTGCATCGGAATCGCTTTTCGTGGCGTTGCGGAGCGCGCAACTGTGCGGTGCAGCGTGGGGACAGGGTCAGGCTGGGAATGTGGCTGTATTTTGGCCACCGCAGTTAGTTTCCGGCGAAGAGGCCGAGACCGCACGGCTATTGTGTCAGGCCGTCGTCGAGGACCTCGACGCGAAGGGCGTGGATTTAATTCAATCGCTACTAGTTGCGCCGGATGGGCAGCTGGTCGGGTTGTTGAAAGTCGCTGGTTTTAGGCACTTAGCGGACCTTGTGTACCTATCTTGCGAAGCAGCGCGGTTTCCGTTGGTTGCGCCGGATCCGTGCGAGGTGGAGTTTGAAGAGTATCGGCTCGACCAGCGGCAGCGAATGGCGGATTTAATTCAGCGTACTTATGCGGGGACGCTCGATTGCACGGCGCTTGATGGAGTGCGCGATATGAACGACGTGATCGACGGCTACATGTCGACGGGCGAGTTTCGGCCGGAGAACTGGTTGTTTGTGCGGAACGGCGGTGCGGATGTGGGAGTGCTCATTCTGGCCGATCATCTGGGCGCGCGGCATCGTGAGCTGGTTTACATGGGGATTGTGCCGGAGTTTCGCGGGCGCGGTTGGGGGCGGCAGATTGCGCATTATGCGCAGTGGCTCACGCGCGCTGCGCGGCTTGAGCGATTGTTGGTTGCCGTGGATGCGGCGAATAAGCCGGCGGCGGATGTTTATCACGCGACGGGGTTTGAAACGTGGGAATTGCGTGAAGTGTATGTGCGGACGAGCGCAAAATCTTGTTGAGCGAATGTCTGTCGCTGGTTGACAAAACCTCGACGCCCCAAACATGCGGAAAAAATCGCGTTGTTTTCGCGCACAACTCGCGCGCGACAAATGGCCAACATTTTTTCCACGCGCGAGAACACATCGCACGAAATTTTTTTTATCGCGCGCGATGCGTCGCAACTTCAAGAACGATCAGCAGTTTGCGCGCGAGTTGCAACAATGATCGACAGGCTTTCCATACGTGTTCAAAACGCCCCTTTGACAGCGGTGCTAGCAGGCGTAAAATCGGCGACTCGCAGTTGAAGATTACGTGAAGTGACCACGTGATTTTGGCTGCAAACGGGTTGCAAGAAGTTAATCGCGGTGCGGCTTAGGCGGAGTTTGCGGTCGGTGACGACGCGGCTCGCGGGCCGGCCTTTTCTCCAGTTTCGCGCAAGGTCTCTCAAGTGCGTGGCGGCAGCAGATGCCGTCAATTCGTCGCTATGAAGGCGACGAAGCGCTCGGGATATGCGCCGACGGAGCACACAGGAAGTCGTCATGGAAGATTCGGAGGTCGCGTCGGCTTTTTCGACGCAGCTGGCCGATAGAATCGGCCAACGAAGATTCGATACGTGGTTCCGTGATCAGGCGCGGTTGTGCGTGTGCGGGAGCGCGCTCACCGTTCATGCCGCAAATTTGCTCGTGTGCGAGTGGTTGCGAAATCACTTCGCCAAGGATGTACGCGAATGCTGGCTCGCGATTGCAGGAGCGGGCGGCAGGGTTGAGTTTGAGATTGATTCGGAGCCGGAGGCCGCCGTTGAGGTGCCGTCGCAAGTCGCTCCGCAGAGCGTTGCGGAGGTCTCGGTTCGTTCGAGAGGGCCGGTCGACGCGGTCGCATCGCGGCGGAACGCGAGTCTGGCGGAGTTCGTCGTTGGAGCAAGCAACGAGTGTGCGTTTCGAGCGGCGGAACTGACGGCCCGTGGACGGCAGTTGGCGTCGCCGCTGATATTGTGCGGGCCGACGGGGGTTGGCAAGACGCACTTGCTGCGCGGGATTCTGCAAGAGTATCGGCGGACGAGGCCAGGAACGACGGTGCTCTATCTAACGGCGGAGCAGTTCACGACGGGCTTTGTCGAAGCGCTGCGCGGGAGCGGGTTACCAAGTTTTCGGCAGAAGTGCCGCGGGGCGGAACTTTTGGCGATTGACGATCTGCAGTTTTTTCCGGGAAAGCGTCGCACGCTCGAGGAACTCCTGTACACGCTCGATACGTTGATGGCGGACGGACGGCAGATCGTGCTGGCGAGTGATCGACGCGTTTCGGAGCTGCGAGCGCTGGGGCCGGAGTTGATTTCGCGATTGTCTGGCGGATTGACGTGTGAGCTAACGGCGCCGGAGTTTGTTACGCGGCGGGAAATTGTGCGGCGATTGGCGGCGGAGGCGGGGGTCGCTGTCACGGATGATGTTGTTACGCTGATTGCCACGCAGATTACGGCGGGGGCTCGCGAGTTGCGCGGGGCCATTCATCGGCTGCGGGCGATGAGCGAGGTTTTTTCTGGGCCAATTTCGCCTGAGCTTGCAGAACGCGGACTATCGGACTTGGCACGGCAGAATTCGCGAAATGTGCGTTTGGCGGACGTGCAGAAAGTGGTGTGCGAGGTGTTTGGCGTCGAACCGGCGCAGTTGCGGTCGGTGCGGAAGGGGCGGTCGCTGGCGGAGCCGCGGATGCTGGCTATGTGGCTGGCGAGGAAGTACACTCGGGCGCCGTGGAGTGAAATTGGGGAGTATTTTGGGCGCAGTAGCCACAGCACGGTGATCTCGGCGAACAAGCGCGTCGAGAAAATGATCTCTGAGCAGGCGCGGATTGGCGTGGCGAATCAGACGTGCGAGGTCGATGAGGCGATTCGACAATTGGAGTCGGCGCTGCGGACGGCGTAGGCCACAAAAAAACCGGGGGCTAGAGCCCTGCGGCTGATTTGGATGGCGAAAGCCACTCGCTAGGCGGCTGCGGCTGCTTTTGATCCGCGTCGCTTGAACCAATCCTCGGGCATTGCCGCTAGGGCGATGATGGCGAGCTGGATCGCGGCGAACGTGAGGAGCCACGTGGAGGTGCTGCTTTCGGAGGCGCCGTAGGCGTGCAGGCCGACGCCGTATTCGTTTACGCCGAAGTAGGACCAGGTGGTGACGATGTTGCCGGCGACGGCGAGCATCGCGAGTCCCCTGCCCTTTACGAGGGCGCCCCAGCGAGCGTGTAGAACGAGCGCGTTCCAGAGGACGATCATGAGCGCGCCGTTTTCTTTTGGGTCCCAGCCCCAGAAGCGGCCCCAGGAGTCGTCGGCCCAAAGGCCGCCGAGGACGGTTCCGACGAAGCTGAAGTAGATCGCGAAGCAGAGCGTGCCGTAGAGCGTACGCAAGACTTTGTGGCGTGCGTCCTGGTCCAAGACCGGGAACACGTGGGCAAACATGATATAGACAATGCCCCAGGCGCCGGCGGTGTAGGTGGCTGCGTAGCCGAGGTTGATCGTCACGACGTGCGTGGCGAGCCAGAACTGGGTATCGAGCACGGCTTGCAGCACGATAAAGGTGTCGCCGTCGAGTGAGAGATTGTAGGCAAGGAGGAGCGTGAGGAAGCCGACCACGGAAGCGACGATATTGCCGAGGCCGAAGCGGTAGATTGATTCGAAGATGAGGGACATCAGGACGACGGCCCAGCCGATGAAGATGGCGGTGGAATAAAGGTTGGTGATCGGCGGGCGGCCGGAGATGTAGATGCGGGCGAGCAACGCGAACGTGTGCAAGGCGAACGTGAACCAGAGGAGCCAGATTGATGCGCGGCGCAGCGGTTGGGTCCAACCGACCCAGGAGAAAATGCCGAGGACGAACGCGAAAACGTACAGGACGGCCGCAAAGTAGAAGGGGCTGAACTGGTTGAAGAACACCTCGAAGTTGGCTTTCGAGAGAGACATGATTTCGGATTTCGCAACGCCTGAGTCGAGCAATTGCTGTCGGTTTTCGTCGAGCGAAACCTGGTACTTCGCGAGGAGCTGGCGGTAGTCGGCGATGCCTTTGTTGAATGTGGCGACGTCGCCGCGGCCATATGAGGAGAGCAGCGAGAAGAGGATAGGCGTCGCGGGATTCAGCGGCTTCTTGGTGATTTGATTGCTGATGTAGTCGAACTCCGCCTGCATGAGGATGGTCCACTTAGCATCAGCAGAGTCGGGCGGGACGGCGTGCGGAGCGCCGGCTTCGTTGAGCTGGGCGATTGCGTCTTGCGTGTCTTGCAAACTCTCGGCGAATTTCTTTTCGTCGGCCGAGAGCGGCGGCGAGCGAAATGCTGTAACAAGCACGGAGTAATAGTTGAGCTTGCGTTCGAGCTCCACGACCTTTGTGTGGTAGAGCGTGTGAACCTTTTCGGGTGCTTCTTTGGCCAATTTGATTTGTTGGCCTAGCACGGTCTGCACGTTGGGATCGTTCGGATCCGTGGCCTTTTTGGCGGTGATCTCGTTGTAGGAGTATCGCCAGAATTGCGGACGAAGTGGCAAGCCAAGTGTGTTCAGCAGGTCGATATTCTCGACGCGGAAGACCATCTCATCGGCAGCGCCGTCGGCATCGGAGATGGCGTCGAGCAGCCAACGAATCGCGGGCTCGCGGGAGACGACCTCTCCCCTTTTGTTGATCTTCGCGAGTTCTTGCCGGCCGGACAGAATTTGGAGGCTGTTGCGAGCGAGCGTGTCGTACGGTTTGACGCGGCCTTCGTAGACGAGCGGAAGCTTGCCGAACTCGAAGATTTGCATTTCGCTCGGCTTCGATTGGGGCATGCTCGCGTTGCCGGCGATGTAGAACGCGAAGATGATCAGGATGCCGAGCGGGAACCACTTGGCGAATGTGGGCCACACTTCGCTTTGCGCGTTCTCGCCTAGCAACTCGAGTTGGCTTTTGTCGCGTTTGCGACGTTTGCGGAGTTCGGATGCGGCGATCTTGCCCGCGATCGAGCCTTTGATGCTTGTCGCAGCCTTTGCAATCAATTCGTCTCGCAGTTCGAGCGGCGTGGGCAGGTCTTCGCCTTCGCGGCGTCGCCTTAGGAACCGCCAAAGCATCGTCCCAAAGTGGGCGAGCATGCCAATCGCTACGAGCATGCAGGCAACGTAAGGGGTCATCCAACTTGGGTTCGTGACGACTTGCAGTACGGTGCCGGTTGGCTTGCCCGCGGCATCGGTGTTGAAGCTTTGTTGATAGAACGTCGTGCCTGAGTAACGAAGGGGATTGTTCATCCAGATCGAGACGTCGCGGTCGACGTTGAATCGCGGGTCTTTGAATTCGACCAGAGAGGAATAGTTCTTTGCGGTGTTCGTGCCGACGTAGTGCTTGAGGTCGAACTGCTTAAGCGTTACCGAAAACGGATGGTAGATGCGTTTGTAGCGGAGAGAGATGTCGTAGGTGTGGCCGTTGACTTCGACGGGCTGATCGAACATTTGGCGATTGGCGTCCATGAACCATTGCGACACGAGGTAGGTGCCGAGCGATTTGCCATCGGGCTTGGAGAAAAGCTCGACGTAGGCGGAGGGGAAATCGACTTTCTCGGACGCTTCGCCGGTGCCGGTGGCAGCATCGGCGGGCTCGGCAACTTCATTTTTGCCGAGGCCGGCGGAGGCGGGGTTGGAATCCGTTTCGCTTGCTTTATGCAGATCGGAATTTTCGAGCCAGCGGTGGACTTGGATCGTGAAGGGGAGGTCGTCGCCGTCGATGTGGGTGGACGAGCCCACGTTTGCTTCCAAGATTCTCTTGGGAATGACCGTGACCTGGTCGTGATCGGTGGGCGAATGGTCGATGACGGCGAGTTCGCTGGTGCGGATGTCGCTCGAGTAGCTGGCGGTGGCGCCATCGGTAATGGCCATTTGCGATTCAACGGCGGCGACAGCGGTGAATAGCTCGGTGAGCATGATGAGGGCGACGCCGCCATGGAGGAGCACGATGCCCGCACGTTTGCGGAACGCCATTACGCAGCCGACGAGCAGTGCGAGGCCGGCGGCGGAGGCTTTGGCGAGTTGCCACAGGATGCGAATGCCGGAGTTGTCGAGGCGGGCTTCGGGATGGGTGAGAAGCCAGACCGTGAGGATTGCTAATACGATGTCGACCGCGAGGAGGACCCGCCACTCAATTAATTTGCGGTAGCTGGGCGCGGACCAGAAAAAGAGCAGATAGGCGATTCCGAGCGTGGCCGCAGCAAGCAACCCGCGAAAGCCTTGCCAGAGGTAGTCGCAGAATTCGGCGGAGAGTTCGCTCTCGACGCCTTGGTTCATGCCGCTGCGAACGACGAGGTAGGTGATGAGCACGCCGGCGGCAATCGTCGCGAGGCCGGCAAAGAGGCGTTTACCGGTGGCGGCGACTCGGAATCGTATAGCGTGAGCGGCGAGTAAGTTGATGAGCAACGCTGTGCCAAGCGTTTTGCCGCCGAGAAAGTAAAAACCTCCGGTGAGATTCCACTCGATGGATTTGTTGAAGAGTTGTGCGAGGCGTTCGAAGACTTGAAAATCGACACGGGCGAACCAGACACGAAAATACGTGTCGTTAACGACTTTCCAGACGTCGTTGTCTTTTTGGGCGAGCGTGCCGAGGAAGATGAGGATGATTGAGAGGGCGAACAGTGCGACGGTGAGCCGGAGGGATGCGAGTATCGAGACGACGCGGGAGAACGTTAGGCCGGCGGTGGCTTTGGGCCGGGCTTCGGCGGATTGGAGAAGTCCTCGCGGCGGGGCGAGATCACTTGTGGCCATCGGTAGCTCCGTGGTCGCCGGCGAAATGCAACGACTTCAAGAAAGTTTTGAAAGCGGCTTCTTGAGCGGCGACGACATCGCGGTCGCCTTTGAGTTTGAGAAACCAGATTTGGTCGCCGCTTTTTATCATTGCGGCGAGTTCAGCAACGTTTGGCTGCGTTTTGGAGGCGTCCGGAATCGCGGGGACGTAAGTGGCGGTTTGGCCATCGACCTCGATTGATTCGGTGGCTTTGCTTAGTTCGTCTTGCGTGACGTTAGGGAGGCCGACTTCGCCGCGCCAGCGATTTACGTTTTGCAGCGGGTCGGCGATCATCGGGCCTTCCTGGGCGGGGAAGTTGATCAAAGTGACCAGCGCGCCATGCTCCTTGTCGCCTACTACGAATGCCGCTTTGCGAAGCCCGCCGGCTGGTAGTGCCTGCCAATCAGCGGGGGCAGTGAACGTTGGTGTTTGTACGTCGGCGATTGGCGGCGCGGCATTTCCGGCGTCGGATGGTGGCGTTGCGCCGATATCGGGATGACCGGGCGGCAAGCTGCGCGTGTTGGTGTCGAGGGGCGGATGTCCGGCGGGCAGGTTTGGCGGGGTTCCGTTATCGCTTCCGGTTGGTGCGGCACCGCCGGCGAACGGTGGCGACATGCCGGAGCTGCCGAAGTGGCCGTGAAGGTCGACGATCGTGAGAGGCAAGTCGCCGGCTTTTGTTTCTTCAGTATCTTGGCCGAGTTGGCGTGCCGTAGTTGGCGGGAGTTGCATCTGCTTCCGCCAGCGATTCACGTTACCCAAAAGGTCGTCGCGCCAGGGGAGCGCCGTGACGCTGATTTCGATCGGCTTTCCCGAGGTAGGAATGGCGATTTTGGACATGACGACTTCGTTGCCCGCTTCTTCTTTCCAATCGGCCGGCAGTTGCCACTTGGGCTTTCCGTCGGCGCCAACTTGGAGGGCGGTGAAGAAGGCGCGGATGTCCTTTTCGTGGCTATCGATATCTGTCGCCGGGCCGACGGCTTTGAAGAAGTACGCTTGTTTGCCAACGAGCAGGATGGCGGCGAGCATACGGTCGGTGGCTTCGCCGGATTTCTGTCCGGCAGCGGCTTGCGATACGACGGGCTTCTCTTCCTTGGGCGCGGAATAGGAATGGATTTGGTCGGTCTCGCCACAGCCAAGCAGCATAATGCCGCACAGCGAGAGGGCGATGAGGTATGGGCTCTGTCGACGCAGTTGGAATCGCACTGCCATGCAACCGAAGCGGCCGAGTCGCCGCGTAGAAAGATGGATCTTGGGGCGGGGAGAGGCAACGCCGTGCGCGAGAATGAATTCCGCAAAGCGTTCCACTACCGCGAATTATAGCGGATAGCGGGCGGCGAGGTAACGCGGAAACCAGCGCGAATCGGCGGCCGCAAAAGTTTGAGAGTTCGCGACGTACAGCGAAACGGGACGAAAGTTGCGCCACAATGCGTGGCCGAGTTAACGACCCAAAAATGGGTTGAGCACTTCGAGGAGCGAGCTGTTGATTGTGTTGACGCCGCCCCAACTCCACATGTTGCGGAGGAGGTCGAAGGTCATCATGCCGCACAGGCCGAGCAGGACCATGCACCCGACGAGGCCCATCACGTTCCAGATGGAGAACGGCATGTCGACCGCCGCCATGACGCCGACGGGAGCAGCGCCGGGCGTGAGGCCGCCCATGGCGAAGTCTTCGGTGAGCATGTGGCCTTCGCCGAGGGCGCTGACGGATGGCGAGGGTGAAGCCGTTTCTTCGGTGATTTCGTCGAGCGCGATGACTTGCGAGCTGTCCTTCTCTTCGTCGCCGTCGTCTTCCCCGAGGGGCGTGAGCTGGAAGTCTTCGCCGATTTTGGATTCGCCGCCCAGGCCGAGCGCGCTGCCCATGCCGGAGATGCCCGATATGCCGGAGAGCTCGGCGGCGGAGCCGAGGTCGAGGGACGAGCCGATCGGCGCAGAGCCGCTCAAATCGAGTGGCACCTCGTCGAGGGCGAGACCGCTATCGGATGGAGAGATAATGTTGATGCCGCTGCTTTGGCCGGAGAGCGTGACGTCGCTGCCTTCGCCGAGGACCTGGTCGTCATCGTCGTCGTCGAGTTCGAGCGCGGACAGGCCGGAAAGGTTCACGCCGCTGCCGGCGCTGCTGCCGACGTTCACGTCGGACGCGCCGACGGCGGGGCTGCTATCCAGGGGCGCAAGGCCGAGATCGCTGAGACCGGACGCGGCGGTCGTTTTGCCCTTGGCGGAAGTCTTGGCGGCCTTCTGCGCCTTGGCGACATCTTCGGGAGAGAGGATGCGGCTGGATTCGGCTTCGAGGTCGACTTCGAGTTCGTCCAGGCCCTCGAAGCTCCCGGATGGGCTGGGTAAATCGAGAGCTAGATCGTCGTCATCGATTGGAAGCAGGCCGGATTCCGGGGAGAGTTTGACGTCGCTCGTAGGGCCTGCGCCCTTTTTATCGACGGGGGAAAGATCGAGATCAGCGTCTAAGTCGAGCTCGGCTTTGCCGATGATCGTGCTAGGCGGCCGGCCGTGGGCGCTCCCCAATTCGGCGTCGCTGAGCAGGATCGAATCTGTGTTGATGTCGATCGTGTCGTCGTTATCGAGTGCGAGTGCGTCGTCGGAACCGTCGTCCAGGCCGGCGACGGTCGGCTCATCGACGTCGTCGAGGCTCAGGTCGCTGGCGGGCTCGGCGGAGAGTTCATCGGCGTCGAGATCGAGGTCGCTATCTGGCTTTGCGGGTTTGGCATTTTTCTTCGCGGGTCCGGCTTTGGAGCTTCCGACGTCGGATGAGATCTGCAGATCGTCGAAGTCGAGCGACAAGTCGCTCGCGCCAGGATCGATTTGAGGAATGCCCTCGGCGACGAACTTGTCGATATCTTCGCTGCGGAACTTCCAGCTGGTGCCGTCTTTGTAGGCGCGGACCTTACCTGCCTCGCGCAGCTGATTGAGACGATCTTTTGAGACGCCGAGTTGGTCGGCTGCGTCATCCAGGCTGGTGAACTTTTGTGCCATCGAATTCCTCGCGCTGCCCTTGCCCGCTGCTATCTTGCAGAAGCGGTCGGGCCAGGCGAGAAGTTCGCCATGACACGAGGCTAATGCTTGAGCGCGTTGCGGATATCTTGCGGCAAAGGTTTGCCGGTATTGTTTTCCATCATCTGCAAGTCCCAGGTGATGTTGCGGACGCTCTTCAGCGAGATTTCGCCGTTCGTGCGATCCACATGATAGACGGCCAACGCGCGCTGCCGCGGATCGATCACGGTGACGGTTAGCGCGCCTTCGGTGGGCGTAACCGTTGTGAACAATTCGCTGCCGGCGGCGTGAGCCGACATATCGATCGGCGGGTTCTCGCCGGGTGCGGAGGAACTCCGACCAGCTAAAACCCCGATCACCAGACTTGCTCCCAACAAGGCGCCGACGAGTGAAGTTCGCATCAATTCCTCCGAAGGACCGCGGGGCGGTCGCAGGGGTGAGGAATCCGGCGCCTCTAGGTCCATTCTAAAAGCACCGTATCCTGATTCAAGCTAAATCCGTCGCGGGCCAGTGTTTAGGATGCGCTGGGCCTGCGATGTGGATAATTCCGGCAATGCGGTGTAGGGCCGGCGGTTTTGGTGGCCGCGGGGCTTGGCTTTCGGAATCGCCAAAACGCCGTTAAGCTACGGCCAATTAGGCGGTTACGTGCATTTGCCGGGGGCGGAGTTTAGTGGGGGCTCGGCGGTGTCACAAGGCCGTCGCGGCGGTGAAACGGCCGGGATTTAGCGATGGTGAGGACTTGGGAATCGCAAAATCCTCGGGCTTGGGGCTTGGATTTTTGAAGTCGGAACGATTGGGACCTCATGCCGGAACCAGACAAACACGTTGCTGAGCGGCTTAAGTTTGCCGTCGAAATAGCGCGCGAAGCGGGCGACATGACGCTGCGGCATTTCCGCCGCGCTGACTTGCAAGTGGATCGAAAGGCGGACAGTTCGCCGGTAACAGTCGCTGATCGGTCGGCGGAGGAATTGCTGCGGGCACGGATTCAAAACCGGTTTGAAACGGACGGAATCATTGGCGAAGAGTTTGGCGAGGTCGTCGGGAAATCGAGTTTCAAGTGGATTCTCGATCCGATCGACGGCACGAAGTCGTTCATCCACGGCGTGCCGTTGTACACGACATTGGTCGCGGTGCTGCGTGACAGTGCACCGCAGGTTGGCGTGGTTCATGCGCCGGCTGTTGGAGAAACCGTTTGGGCAGCGAAGGGCGGCGGGTGCTGGTATCAGCCGGCGGCCCATGCTGAACCGCGCGCGGCACGCGTGTCGGAGATTGCGACGCTCAACGAAAGTTTGTTATTGACGACCGAAGTGGCGAGTTTTACGACGTATCGAAATCCGGACGCGATGACGGCTTTCTTAACGCTGCAGAACGCGGCGCGGCTGACACGCACCTGGGGCGATGGATTTGGATATTTAATGGTGGCGACGGGGCGTGCGGAAATAATGATCGACCCGGCGATGAATATTTGGGATGCGGCGCCGCTGCAGACCATCATCGAAGAGGCGGGCGGGATTTTTAGCGACTGGCAGGGGAATCCGACGATCGATGCCGGTGAGGCGGTGGCTACGAATGGTCGCGTGAGCGAAGAGGTGCTGGCAGTGACGCGAAAGTTCGAAAGACGGGTCTAGTTTTTCGAGGCAGGCGCGGAAACGGTGAAGGAACGGCTTTTTGGACGCATTCTGCTGGGGTTTGGCGGTTGTCTAATGTCCGGAATCCGTTATATTTATGGATTCTCGAAAGTAAGCGAAACGATTCGGCGATTTGAATTTGAGGTGTACGATGGCTCGGCAATGTAGCGTGTGCGGTAAGGGCGCCCAACTCGGTAACCAAGTGACGACGCGCGGTAAGCAAAAATACTTGGGCGGCGTCGGTACGAAGATCACGGGAATCAGCCGTCGCCAGTTCAAGCCGAATTTGCAGCGCGTGAAGGTGATGACGGCGACCGGCAACCACAAGGCGGTGTTGGTGTGCGTGCAGTGCATCCGCAGCGGCGGCGTGACGAAGGTTGTGCGTGCGGCACCGTTCAAGGTGCCCCACAATCCGGCCGCGGCTGCTAAGAAGAAGTAGCGGCGCTGAAGTCGACGCGAATTATCTGTTATTCGCATCGCGGAGCAGTTTCGATGAGCATCTCGCGGCGAGACAACGAGAAAGTTGCACTGCTGGGCCGGCTTCGTCTTACCGAGGACGAACTGGCGATCATGACGACTGAGCTGGCTCAGATCGTTGGATATGTCGATCAACTTTCGGAAGTGGATACGGATGGGATCGAGCCGATGGCGCATGCCATCGAAGTGGCGAACGTTTTTCGGGCCGACGAAGTTTCGCCCAGCCTATCGCGCGAGGAAGCGCTCAGCAATGCGCCGCACCGGGATGAGCGCGGCTATCTGGTGCCTGCCGTGTTGGGCGAGTAAGAAATCTATTCTTCGCCGGCCACTGGCTTTGCTGGCATTCGCACCGCGTGTAAAACAGAGCACTGCGATGAGCGAGTGCTATTCACCGTCCTTTGTGCGTTATGGCTCTTTTCGATCAAACTGCGACCGAGCATCTAAAAGGCTTGGAATCAGGTGCGCTGAAGTCGGTCGAGCTGACGCAGACCTATCTTGACCGGATTCGCGCGGTGGATAACCGTGTCGGTGCGTTTTTGAGTGTAGATGCCGATGGGGCGCTCAAGCGTGCTGAGGAGATCGACGAGCGGCGTGCGAAGAAGCAGCGCGTTGGTCGATTGGCCGGGCTTCCGCTCGCGGTGAAAGATATTCTGTGCGAACGTGGCAAAGTTACGACATGCGCGTCGCGAATGCTCCAGCAATTTCGGCCGCCTTATGATGCCACGGTGATTGCGAAGCTTCGCGAGGCGGACGCCGTGTTCGTCGGTCGGACGAACATGGACGAGTTCGCAATGGGCGGCTCGACGGAGAATTCGGCGTTTCAGGTGACACGCAATCCGTGGGATTTAGAGCGATCTCCCGGCGGTTCGAGCGGGGGTTCAGCGGCGGCGGTTGCGGCGGGAATGGCGCCGCTGGCGATTGGCACGGATACGGGCGGTTCGATCCGGCAGCCCGCCGGCCTATGCGGCGTCGTCGGGATGAAGCCGACCTACGGACGTGTGAGTCGATTCGGATTGATCGCGTTCGCGAGTAGTCTCGATCAGATCGGGCCTTTCGGGCAATCGGTGGAAGACGCGGCGCTGCTGTTGGAAACCATCGCAGGTCACGATCCGCGCGATACGACTTCGCTGGACGTGCCCGTTCCGGCTTATTCGCAAAGTGTCAACAAGCCGCTCGCGAATTTGAGGATCGGCTGGGTGCGAGAGCATTTTGGAGGGGGCTTGGACAAGGAAGTGGAGTCGGCCGTGCGGGCGGCGTTCGAAGTATACAAGTCGTTGGGCGCGACGCTGCACGAGATCTCGCTGCCGCATAGTAAGTACGCGGTGGCGACTTATTATGTGATCGCGCCGAGCGAGGCTTCGAGCAATTTAGCTCGATACGACGGCGTGCATTTCGGATATCGGACGGACGAGAAAGAGATGCTGGCTGAGTTGGCGGCGGATCGTAGGCGGTTGGAGACGGCGGGCGATAAGGCGGGGCTGGAGCATCTCGATTCGGCGTTGGTGCGGATGTATCGGCGAACGCGAGCGGAAGGCTTTGGGCCGGAGGTCAAGCGGCGGATCATGCTTGGTACGTATGCGTTGAGTGCGGGGTACTACGACGCGTACTATCTCAAAGCACTCAAGCTGCGGCGATTGATTCGTAAGGATTTCGACGACGCTTTTGGAAAGGTCGACTTAATCGCCGGGCCGATTACACCGGCACCGGCGTTCAAGATTGGCGAAATGTCTGGCGATCCGCTGGCGATGTATCTCGTTGATATTTATACGGTGAGTGCGAATCTAGCGGGCATTCCGGGACTGTGTCTGCCGTGTGGGAGATCGCAAGCGGGCTTGCCGATTGGATTGCAACTTCAGGCGCCCGCGCTGGAAGAAGAGCGGCTATTTTGTGGTGCGCGGATGTTTGAGCAGGCGACGGACTGGGACAAAGGGCGCGCGAAGCTTTGATCTGCATTGATCATGAGTGATTACACCACAATCGTTGGCCTCGAAGTGCACGTGCAGCTTGCCACGGCGAGCAAGTTGTTTTGTGGTTGCAGCACTAAATTTGGCGCGGAGCCGAATACACAGACGTGTCCGGTGTGTATTGGGTTACCCGGTACGCTTCCGGTGATGAATCGCAATGCATTTCAATTGGCGCTCAAGACGGCGGTGGCACTCAACTGCGAGATACCTGCGTATACGAAGTGGGATCGGAAGCAGTACTACTATCCGGATTTGCCGAAGAACTATCAGATCAGCCAGTACGATCTGCCGATGTCGCAGCACGGCTATCTGGATATCGGCGATCCAAAGGGCGCGTTCGAGCCGAAGCGGGTTCGCATTCTGCGAGCTCACTTGGAAGAGGACGCTGGCAAGAGCTTGCATGATGAAGTTGCCGGCAAAGGGGATAGCCTCATTGATTTGAATCGCACGGGGACGCCATTGCTGGAGATTGTCTCTGAGCCAGACATGCGTAGCCCGCTCGAGGCGAAAGCGTTTCTCACCGAGCTGAAATTGCTGCTGACTTATATTGGCGTATCGGATTGCAACATGCAGGAGGGAAGCCTGCGTGTGGATGCGAATGTCAATTTGCACATTGATACGGCAGAGGGGAAAGTCGCCACGCCGATCATCGAAATCAAGAATATGAATAGTTTTCGAGCGGTCGAGCGGGCGCTCGAATACGAGGTAGGTCGACAGTGGTGCGAGTGGCAGGAAACGCACCGCAAGCTGGGAGATGCGCCTAAGCAAACGCGGGGATGGGATGACGTGGCGGGCGTTACGCGCGGCCAGCGCAGCAAAGAAGAATCTAGCGACTATCGGTATTTTCCCGATCCGGATCTGGCTCCGGTAACGGTTGGCCCGCAGGACGCTGCGGCAATTCGCGAGTCGTTGGGCGAACTGCCGGCGGCGCTTCGCGGCCGATTGGAAAGCGACTTCGGCCTATCTGCCTACGACGCGGATGTGTTGGTCAATCAAGGTAGCCCGGTAGTGACTTACTTTTTGGATGTTGCAAAATTTACTGGCGATCCGAAAGCCGCTGCTAATTGGGTCACTCAGGACGTGCTGCGAACGCTCAAAGAATCGGAGCACACCATCGAGTCGTTGCCGGTAGCGAGCAGCGCGTTGGCGGAATTAATTCGGAAAGTGAAAGCGGGCGAGGTGCCGAGCTCTCGCGCTCGTGAAGTTTTCCAGACGATGGTGGAAAAACGCGTCGATGTGGCGGCCGCGATGCAATCGCTGGGGATCGCCGCCGTCGACGAAGGCGAGCTGATTGCACTTTGCCAAAAGTTGTTGGCGGCTAATCCGAAGACGATCAGCGACGTGAGAGCGGGAAAACTCCAGGCAGTGGGCGCGCTCATTGGGCAAGCGAAGAAACAAAATCCGAATGTCGACCCCACGCGGTTTCGTGAGCTGTGCCTGGAATTAATTGAGAAGGCGCCGTAAGCGTGGCCGACGATTCGCGATCTCCGGCAATCGTTACGTTGACGACGGATTTCGGGGTCGGCAGTCGATATGTCGCCGCTATGAAGGGCGTCATTCTTTCGATCAATCCACAAGTTCAAGTTGTGGATATTTCGCACGCCGTGGCACCGCGTGATATTCGCGGAGGAGCTCTGGTGCTTGCCGAATCGTGCCGATGGTTTCCGCCGGGGACGATCCATGTGGCGGTGGTTGATCCGGGTGTGGGGAGCAAGCGCCGCATTATCTATGCACGGATGGGCGGGCAGCATTTTATCGCTCCGGATAACGGCTTGCTGAGTCGCTTGGCGTCGACGGACCGGCCGTCTAAGATAATCAGCGTTGAAAACCCGGCGCATTGGATGCCCGAGGTATCGCGCACGTTTCATGGGCGCGATATCATGGCTCCAGTCGCAGGGAGACTGAGCTTAGGACTCGCGCCGGAGAAGCTGGGGCCACCGACCGAACATCTCGTGGAACTGCCGTGGGCGGAGGTGCAACAAGTGCCAAATCGCATCGATGGGGAAGTGATTGAGGTCGACTCGTTCGGCAATCTCATCACGAATATTACGCGAGCGATGTTGCAAGGCGTGCCGACTGACGAGTCGGTGACTATCTCGTGCGACGAGCATGAAACGATGGGCATTTTTGCGACTTTCAGCGATCAGCCGCCGATGACGTTCATGGCCCACTTAGGTTCGACCAACCGCTTGGAATTGGCGATTGTTGATGAGAATGCGTCGGCGATGCTCGGCGTGAAGGTGGGTGCTCCCGTGCGGGTGTCGTGGTGAGAAACGGCAGCTCAGCATGAACGGTGATTCTCGCCACGACCAGCTGCGTGAATGGGACACGCGTCATCATTGGCACGCCTTCACACAGATGGCGGACTATGAGCCG
>JABDGM010000056.1 GCA_013286045.1 Planctomycetota bacterium
CGGGGCTCTGGTGAAGGGCTTCAAAACTTAGCCGGCGGGGAAAGCCGCGAAGGGGGCGAGATGGGCGGTGGCCGCTTCGCCGACAGTTCCAACATGCCCGACACATTGCGAGTCTCTCAGGCCGCGCTGCCGACTGACATGGGAATATCCTCTGGCGGTGGCGCATTTGCTAGTTACTCGGGCAGTCCCCGCGGCCTCGCCGCACCGGCTGAATCGCACGAGTTTGATCACCAGGTTTCCCAAGGATTCGATACCGTGGGCAACGCAATTGCCTCGGCCGAGCACGAAGGCGACGTGGAGGCCCGCGCGGCGGAACATCCGGCGCAAGCGATCGGCAGTGGTGCACGGGCAGCCGGGCAGGGGCTTGCTTCGAATGGGAATCGCGCGAACGTTGCTGACCGGCTGATTGCTTCGAACACAGTGCGAGATCAGGGCCAGGCCGACGCGCGGGAGGCTGCGCTGACGCACGGGGCTGGCAATGACATTCACACGTTGCAAAATGCGGACGCGAACCATCCGCTGGTAAATCAAGGGGTTGTAGCGAACGCGGCGGCACGTGCCGATGCTTCGACGCGGCGGCTGTCGCCGGCGGATTTACACATTTTGGGCAACAAGATTCGGCACGATTACGTGAATCCGAATGACAGCCAGTTTTACAATGCCTGGGGTGGCGTTTGGTTGGCGGCCCAAATGGGCGCATACGACCCCTGGAACATGGCGACGTGGTCGAACGTGAGTACGTGGTATGGCACGCAATCGCCACCTGTGAATTACGAGTATGGTAACGATCTAACGTATCAAAACAACAACGTGCTGTTGTATGGCAAGCCGATCGCCACGACGCAGCAGTACTGGCAATCGGCGAGCGATCTCGTGACGCAGGGCGAGGCGGCGCCGCCGAAGGACGCGAAGTGGCTGTCGCTCGGCGTGTTCGCGGCCACGCGCAGTGACGATTCGAAATCGGACATGCTGTTCCAGCTGGCAATCGACAAGCAGGCGACGGTTCGCGGCACCTACTACAACACTGGCGATAAGAACAAGCAAACGGTCGAAGGAGCGGTCGATAAGACGACGCAGCGAATCTGCTGGGTCGTGGCGGACCGCAAGAATATCGTGTTCGATACCGGGCTCTACAACCTGACGCAGGCTGAAACGACGCTGCTAGTGCATTTTGGTCAAGACAAGACTGAGCAGTGGACGTTGGTGCGGTTGAAGAAGCCAGAAAAGAATTCCGGTCAAAAGTAATGGTTCAATTTGAACCTCGACAAGCAAAGGAAAGGCAGGTGGCAACCCCAGAGACGCAGGTCTTGCATTGACCTTGAAGCGACACGATCAGTTGAGCGGCGCCGGTAGGCGTCCGTGGCCCCGGACTCCCCGAAATAGGTAACATTTTATGGATAGATTGAGTTTTAGGATGCTAAGACGATGTATCGCGGTGGTCGGCGCGGCAGCGCTGGTGTGCGTTTCGGCCGTGGCTCGTGCTGCCGATAAGAAGCCCAACATATTGTTCATCATGGGAGATGACATTGGCTGGATGCAGCCCAGTTGTTACCACCGCGGGTTGATGGTTGGGGAAACGCCCAACATCGACCGGATTGCGAATGAAGGTGGCTTGTTCATGACTTACTACGCCGAGTCGAGTTGCACCGCCGGGCGGTGTGCATTCGTCACCGGCATGCACCCTTATCGCGCGGGCTTGCTGCTGCCGGAATTGCCCGGGGCGATCTCGTATCTCCGTCCGGGAACTCCATGCATCGCGCAGTTCATGCTCGATCAGGGATACACGACGGGTGAATTCGGTAAGAACCATCTCGGCGATCATCCCGATTCACTTCCGACGGCGCACGGCTTCCAGGAATTTTGGGGCTACCTTTATCACCTGGACGCGATGCAGCAGGTGAGCTTCCTCGACATCAACAAAAGTCCGACCGAACAGACGGTCGTCCCGCCAATGAAGATGGTGCCAATTCCGGGCATTCCGGAAGCGCCCGGCTCGATCGATCCGAAGGACGGCGTGTGCATGGCGCCGCCGCGCCCCGTGCTGTGGATGAAATCCTCCGACGGTACGGCGAAGAACCAAAAGGGGACCGACGAAGGCCCATTGACGCTCGAGCGATCGAAGACGGTGGACGAGGAGATTTCTTCCCACGTCGTCGACTGGCTGGATCGCAACGACCCGAAGAAGACTGACAAGCCGTTCTTCTGCTATTACAACCCGGCGCGCATGCACATCACGACGATGTTCTCGCCTAAGTACGAGGCGATGGTCGGCGTAAAGGGTGGTAAAGACTGGGGCATCAACGAAGTCGGCATGAAGCAGTTGGACGACAACATTGGCGTCGTCCTCAAGAAGCTCGAAGACATGGGTCAGCTCGATAACACGATTGTCGTGTTCACGACCGATAACGGCGCCGAAACGATCACTTTCCCGGATGGCGGCGTGACGCCATTCAAGGCCGGCAAGTTGACCACTTGGGAAGGCGGCATGCGCGCTCCGTGCGTTATCCGCTGGCCGGGCGTGATCAAGCCAGGCACGGTCTTCAAGGACATGTTCTCGGCGCTGGATTGGCTGCCGACGCTCGTAGAAATCGCCGGCGGCCCCAAAGGCGACGAGCTGAACAAGCAGATCATGGAAGGAAAGTACAAGGGCATCGTCAAGACGAAGCTCGACGGATTCAATCAGCTTGACTACCTCACCGGAAAGTCAAAGAAGTCGGCCCGCGATACATTCTTCTACTACATGGGCGCGATTCCGTCGGCAGTGCGGTACAAGAACTATAAGTACTACTACACCATGCCTGGGGAAACGGCGATGGGTGGTCTGCTGCCACCGGTGCCCTATAAGTGGACGCAGATCCAGAACATCAAACGAGATCCGTTCGAACAGAATGTGGGCATGGACCAGAAGGGCTTTATGGCGATTCCGGGCGCATTGGCGGGCCCGTATTCGGCATATATCTATGACTGGAATTTGTTGCCTATTGGCCAGCTGCTGTGGGAAAAAGAACTCATGTCGTATAAGGAATTCCCACCCCTACAAATGGCGGCGAGCTACAACCTCGAACAAATCCTTCAGTCGATGAAGGAACACAACACGCCGAGTGACTGATCGAGTAAGATGCGTGAGTGGTAAACCACGGGGCGGCCCGATCGGGGCCGCCCTTTTTTTGTAACTTAAACCCAGAGGGAACGTTTATGAGACTTAATAAAGCACCTTGTGGCAGTCTGTACGCGCTAGTCGCGGCGACTGCGCTGCTGGGCATGGCCGTGCAGGTGGATGCACAGACCAAAAAACCGAACATCCTGTTCATCATGGGTGATGATATCGGGATGTGGAACATTGGTGCGTATCATCGCGGAATGATGGCGGGCAGAACGCCCAATCTCGATCAACTTGCCAAGCAGGGCATGCTATTTACCGATTACTACGCCGAGGCCAGCTGCACCGCGGGGCGAGCTAATTTCATTATGGGCGAGTTGCCCATTCGGACGGGGATGACAACGGTTGGCCAAGCCGGTGCAAAGATCGGCATACCGGCCGAGGCTTGCACGATTGCCACGGCGCTAAAAGAGCAAGGATATGCGACCGGCCAGTTCGGTAAGAATCACCTTGGCGATCGGAACGAGTTCCTGCCAACGGTTCATGGTTTCGATGAATTCTTCGGCTACCTCTATCACCTCGATGCGATGGAAGACCCGGCGCATCCCAACTATCCGCAGAATCTTCTGGACAAAGTTGGCCCGCGTAACATGGTCCATTCGTACGCGACCGACAAGGACGATCCAACGGAGATGCCGCGGTGGGGCAAGGTCGGCAAGCAGAAGATTGAAGACGCTGGGACTCTTTATCCGAAACGGATGGAGACCGTGGATGATGAGATCCGCGACCTCGCGATCAATTTCATGGAAAAGTCCAAGAAGGACGGCAAGCCGTTCTTTGTGTGGCTCAACCCAACGCGGATGCACATCGTCACTCATCTGTCGCCCAAGTGGGAAGCGACCCGCAACTCAGAGAACGGCTGGTCGGAAGAGGAAGCCGGCATGGCCCAGCTGGATAACGATATCGGGTTGGTGCTCAAGAAGGTGAAGGACATGGGCGAAGAGGACAATACGATTGTTGTCTTCACGACCGACAACGGCACCGAGCTTTTCACATGGCCAGATGGCGGAACGACGCCGTTCGCGCAATCTAAAGGAACGGTCATGGAAGGCGGCTTCCGAGTGCCGTGTATTTTAAAGTGGCCTGGCCACGTGCAGCCAGACTCGGTGCAGAATGGCATCTTCTCTGGGCTGGATTGGTTCCCAACCTTCTTGGCGGCTGCGGGCAATGCCGACATTACCGGGCAGCTGCTCAACGGCGTAAAGCTCGGCGATCGGACGTATAAGAATCATCTGGATGGATACAACCAGATGGACTGCATCACCGGCAAAGGCCCCTCGGCCAGGCATGAAATCTTTTACCTGGGCGAAAGTACGGTCGGTGCCGTGCGGATTGATGACTATAAGTACCGCTTCATCGATCAGCCGCAGGGCTGGGTCGGTGAGAAAACCCACCCGGACATCCCGTACATCACGAACTTGCGCCTAGACCCGTTCGAGCGCATGGGCTGGCCTAACAGCGGGACCAAAGATGGTGGACAACAGTACTTCGATTGGTTCAAGTTCCAGTTTTGGCGATTTGTGTTCGTCCAACAGGTAGTGGGCAAAGAACTTCAAACCTTTGTCGATTACCCGCCGATGCAGCGAGGCGCGAGCTTCAACCTGGAAGCCGTGAAAGCTGAGATGGCGAAACGGATGGAACAGGCCGAAGCGGCGAGTAAGGGAACTGGTCAGTGATCTTTGTAATTTAAGCGGTCGGCCCAAATGGGCCGACCGCTTTTTTGAGCCTCTTCAAACTTTCAGAAAGAAAAACCATGTCTCGGCGATTAGTCGGGTCGGTGATTGTAGCAATGCTGTCGTTAGCGGTTTCTCTTGCGCACGGTGAGCCGCGCCGAGGGGGTGGCGAGAGTTCAAAGAACGAAAGATCGGGTGGCGAGAGATCGAACGAAGAAAAATCTAAGCAGAAAAAGCCGGAAGGCGAGAGTTCCGGTGCCCAGTCGAATAAGAACAAGAAACCGCCGGGCGGATCTTGGTCCGAATACGATCCGGAAGGCAAACAAGCGAACGAAAAGGGGAAAGAAAACAACGAGTCGGGCGCCAAAGGCGCTGCCGCTGGTGAGACTGCTGAAAAGAACAAGAACTCCCAACCGACGGGCGCCGAGGGTGCCGCGGCCGGAGCAGCACATTCCAATAAGAACTCACCCCAAGCCTCTGGAGCGGAAGGCGCAGCCGCGGGAGCTGCTGCCGAGAATCGCAATGCGCCCAAAAACTCTGGCGCCCAAGGCGCGGCGGCGGGAGCTGCTGCGGCCAATCGGAATCAGCCGCAGCACTCGGGGGCGGAGGGTGTTGCCGCCGGAGCTGCGGCATCGAATCGCAACAACCCGAAGTACTCCGGCGCACAGGGGGCAGCGGCGGGAGCGGCCGTTTCTAATCGAAATCAGCCGCAGTACTCGGGCGCTCAGGGAGTGGCTGCCGGAGCCGCGGCCGCCAATCATAACCAACCTCAATATTCTGGTACGCAAGGTGTGGCCGCGGGAGCTGCCGTCGCGAATAACAACCAGCCGCAAATCTCGAGTGCACAAGGGGCAGCGGTCGGAGCGGCCGTCGCGAATAGCAATTCGCCACAAGTGTCGGGCGGTGGCGGGGCCGCGGCGTATGCTGGCGTTAGGAACAACGTAAATCATCCGGGCATGTACGGCCAACAGTGGTACGGCGAACACCACGGTGCTTGGGCGCCTGCTGGTTGGGCATCCGGCGCGGCTTGGGTGCCGGCGACCTGGGGCGGTGTCATCAAGCAATGCGGATACGACATCGACGTCACTCCAATCGCGTACAACTACGGAAGCAATGTGACGTGCATCGACGGCAAGGTAGTCGTCGATGGTCACGCTGAAGGAACGGCGGAGGAGTTCAGTCAGCAAGCCGATACGATCGCCGACTCTGGTTTGGAAGTTGCTCCGTCGCCCAACGACAAGTGGATGCCTTTGGGCGTGTTCGCGCTCGTCCGCAATGAGCATCAGCACCCGCAGCTGATTATGCAGATGGCCGTCAATCAGAACGGCACGTTGCGGGGAAACTATACGGACGAAGTTACCGACACCACTCTGCCGATCCGGGGCGCGGTCGATCAAAAAACTCAACGCGCAGCTTGGACGGTTGGCGACAACAAATACTCAGTGATGGAAGCGGGAATAAATAACCTTACGCAAAGCGAAGCGCCGGCGCTCATTCATAAAAATGGGACGACGCAACGCTGGCTGCTCGTGAGGTTGGATCAATCCAGCCTGGGCGACAGCGGCTCTGAAGGCGGCTTGCCGTAACACACGAAGTCAGCAACGCTGGCAGCGTTTATCATGCCTAAGCTTCTGCTGATCGCGATGGCTACCGTGGAAGCAGCAACGGGCGTGTCGTTGCTTGCGGCGCCGTCGTTTGTCGTGGGGCTGCTGCTCGGCAATGAGCTTAGTTCACCGGGTTCACTGGTCCTCGGGCGCATACTGGGCGCGGCGCTGGTGTCGATCGGCGTTGCGTGCTGGAGTGCGAAAAATAGTGAACCGCGTGGTTGCGCGGGTTTATTGTGCGGTATGTGCTTTTACAATTTCGCGGTTCCCGGTCTGCTCGTTCTAGCGGCATTTGTGGATGGCCTGCAGGGTGTTGCGTTGTGGCCGGCGTGCATCCTCCATTTAGCTTTGGCGATCGGGTGTACTCGACTGTTGCTGCAGCGGTAGCGTCGAGAAACCACCAAAATTGGCGATTGAATTCATTGACCACTAAATGTAACAGCTCACGGAGGTTCTCATGCTGAGCGCCGCCCCGATCGCCATCTTGATATTTGCGTGCTTGTTTGGGGCAGCGATGCTGGGAATGTTGCTGCGCGCCGTGTTGCCGGAGCATCACCTCAGCACGGATACAAAGGACTCCGTCAAGGTTGCCATGGGGCTCGTCGCCACGATGGTAGCGCTCGTCCTTGGCCTGCTCATTGCCGCGGCGAAGGACAAATATGACAAGGAATCGGCCGGTGTCACGCAACTGGCGGCCAAGGTAATTTACCTCGATCGCATGCTCGCGAATTACGGGCCGGAAGCCGGCGACGTGCGCGAGCAACTCCGCAAGATGGTGGAAATGGTTCGCGGCCGAATGTGGCCGGATCGATTGCTGAACGCGCAGCTGGATCCGACCGCGTCGCGTACGGAATCGGTCTTCGTCGCACTACAAAACCTAGCACCGAAAAATGAGCTGCAGACAACACTCAAATCGCACGCCATTTCGAGCGCGTTCGACCTTGGCCAAATGCGCTGGCAGGAATTCGAGCAGGCGCAGTCGACGGTGTCGATTCCGTTGCTATGCATTTTGACGTTTTGGCTCGCCATTCTGTTCGTCAGTTTCGGCATGTTCGCGCCAAACAACAGCACCGTCGTCATTGCGCTCGCGATGGCCGCGCTCGCGGTTGCCGGGGGTGTGTTCTTGATGATGGAGCTCAACACGCCGTTCAGCGGAATTCTTCAGATTTCGAGCGCCCCGTTCGATGATGCGCTGGCTCACCTGGGCAAGTAAGCGTTGCTACGTTTTCTTGCGCAGCGGCAGAATCGAGACGAGAGAAATCGTGGCGTAAGGCCAAATCTCCGACTTCTATTCGCTCTTGCCGCGATTGCAATCGCAATTGCAGTTACTGTTACAACACGAATGCGGCGTGGGATCGCAACCAACGCAGCATAGTTTGGGGCAGCACACGCAGGGCATTGGTTTGCAGCAGTAATCGGGGCAACAGAAGTGGCACCAGCAGCAAGGGCAGGGAAGCGGCTTGCAGCAGTAATCGGGGCAGCAGAATTTGCACCAGCAGCAGGTGCAGGGCAACGGTTTGCAGCAGTAGTCGTCGCAGTAGCAGGGGATTGGCGGACAGCAACAGCACGTGGGCTGACAGCAGCATTTGTTGCAATCGGCCGCAAGCGCCGGCGCGGCGAACAGGGCGATCACGCAGAATACATTGAGCACGGCCTTCATGAGAACATCCTTGTTCCGGCGACGGCATTGTGGCGACGGGCATTGAAAGCTGGGCCCGTTGCCCTACATCTTTACTTATCGTCGTTTGCGGAATTCCCTTATCGCCCGACCGACGTGCGCGCGGCAAAGATTCGTAGGCAAAAGCATAAGCGCGGCAAAGTTTGCCGGTCGTAAGACCGAGCTGACAGCAGTTACAGCGCGTTAGAGGTCGTTTTTCGCTGCTGAACCTCCTGCTGAGCGGGGGGGCGGAGCCCGCGGTAAATCCTTATTTTATGGTGGCATTCCGCGACAGATTGGCTACATTGAAATGTTCTGGTTCTGGCTATTACTGGCCTCCGTTTAGAAAGAATTGAGTATGCGATACGTATCCGTCGCCGCGCTGGGCTTGATCTTGCTCAGCACCACAGCACTTACCGGGCAAGTGATTTACAATAACGCGTCGACCGCCGCCGAAGGCTACGCCAATGGTGTGAGCAATATCATTTCGGCGCAAGGGCAAAAGAACGTGTCCGACTCGCAAGCGGCGATTAATTTGACCCAGGCCCGCTCCTCACAGATCGATAACCAAGTGAAGTCGGTCAATGCGTTCTGGGAGAAGAAGGGCATCTATAACGAGCATCAGCAGAAAGAGCTCGAGGCAATTGACCAAAAGCGGAACGCGTATCTTGCGAAGAACGCGCTCACCTCGCTGACGCCGGAGGAATTTGATCGCACGACCGGCGCGGTTAACTGGCCAAAAGTTCTCGACCAAAAGCAGTACGATCAATTTCGGCAACCGCTTACGAAGCTTTTTCAGCAGCGCGCGTATGCGGGAGCCCTGACGGGTGACGAATATATGCAAGCCACGGCGGCCAGCAAGCAGTGGCGGGCGCTTTTGTCCTCTCAGCAAAACGTGTATCCCTCGGGCGTTCTGAGCCAGATGATTCGGTTCATTCTCAAGTTGGACCGCGAATTGGATGACAACTTGGGTTGAGACCGGATTCCTGAAGCAGACTCCCATCAAGATATTTAGGCGCAAGACGATGTTAACTACACGAATTTCAAATTTCCGCCGCGCGGCCTGGTGTTTTTCGTTCCTCGCGGCATGCGGTGCCGCGCAGGCGTTTGCGGCAGAGCCGACGCTGGATCAGATGCTCAAGTCTGCGGCGAGCGGGTCGGCAAAAGAGCGATATACGGCCATCGACGACCTTGGCGAACGCCACGCGAACGCAGAGCAGGTGGTGCCGAAGTTGCTGCCGCTGCTCGAGGACAAGGATCCAAAAGTTCGCTGGAGGGCAGCCCGGACGTTGGGAGAATACCGCGGCCAAGCCAAGCAGGCCGTCGAGGGGATTCGCAAACAGCTCAAGGACAAAGATCCGATTGTTCAGTACCACGCGGCCGTAGCGCTGGGCAAGTTGGAAGATAATTCGGACGAGAACATTGAAGCACTCGTAACCGATGTGGCGACGAGCAAAGACCCGCGCGTGGCGCGGGCCGCCATCGAAGCGATTCGGCATTTGAAGCCGGGTCCGAAGCGAGTTGCCGAAGTGCTTGGGAAGGCGCTCAAGTCGGGTGATCCGGCGCTCACCGTGCAGGCACTGGAGGCGATTGTCGCAGAAGGAAAGATGGCCCTGCCGTTCCTCAAAGAAGCATTGAAGAACCCGGATACGGAATACGTTGCGTGCGCTGCGATTGAACAAATTGGACCGGAAGCGGCGGAAGCGGTGCCGGAGCTGACCAAGCTACTGAAGGATACAAAGCATTCCCAAGTTCAGATTCAGCTGCTTCTGGCCTTAGCCGCCATAGGACCCGACGCCGCACCAGCAGAAGCCGAGGTTAAATCGGTGCTGGAGTCGTCAAAAGACGCGACCGTGCCAGTTGCCGCGGCGTACGCGTTGGGCTCCATCGGGGCGAAGGACTCGGATGCCGAGCTGAAGCACGCCTCGACGAAGGACAACAACGCGCTACTGCAAACAATGGCGTTTTGGGCGACTGCGAAATTGCATCCCGATGATAAAGCTGCCCAGAAAACGGCGATCGAGAAACTAACGCAAGCAATGAAGAGCGACAAAGTCGCCGTTCGAAGTGCTGCGGCGAAAAGTTTGCAATCGTTGCACGCTCCGGCCGAAGAAGTTGCGCCGTACCTCGTTGCGCTGGCGAACGATCCAAATCCGGCTGTACAGACAAATGTTGTCGAAGCGATTGCGAGTCTTGGCGAATCAGTTGTACCCAAGGTAAGTAAAGCGCTCTCTAATCCACAGCTTCGCGGCCCTGCGATCCGCGTGTTGAAAGAATTGGGGCCGAAGGCTTCGGGGGCAGTCGACGCGCTTATTGCCGCGGCCGACAAAGCCGACCCCAAGGTGCGGACGGATATTCAAATGACGCTGGCTGCAATCGGCCCTGCCGCAGCGCCCGCGACGGACATGCTCATCAAGTCTATTGGGAGCAAAAACGCCGACGAGCGTGAAAGTGCACTTCTTGCCTTGCGAAAGATCGGGCCGGGTGCGAAAGCTGCGGTGAAGCCGCTACTGGAGCGTGTTAAGAAAGACGACTCGTTTGAGTCCGCTGCTGCGGCGTGGGCACTGACTCGAATCGCGCCTGACGACAAAGAGGTTGTGGACGCGATCATGCCGAAGTTGACGAAGGCGCTTAAGTCAGCCGACGAGCAAGAGCGGATAGATGATATCGAGGCACTTTCCGACCTGAAAGCGGCTGGCCACTCCTCCGATGCGGAGCTCGAAAAAGCAGCTAAAGAGGATAGCAGCCCGATGGTCCGAGCGGCCGCTGAAGAGGCCGTACATCCGAAGGCGGCTCAGTAGCGAAGCTTTCGCCTATTCGCAGCATCCTGAAAGGCTGCGGAGCTCGATGATCGCGGTGCGGTAGTCAACGTCGGCCTTAAGAACGCCGACCTCGGAATCGAGTCGGTCCTTGATCGCAAACTTCAGCTGGAACGGATCGGCGGGCATCTTGGCTTCGCGATTCAGTGTCACCAGTTGCTGCGCGTAATCGAATGCCTGTTGTGTGCGGGTTGTTTCGTTAAACGCCTTGATCGTCGTTAACTGGACGTCCTGGATTTCCTTCTGCAAGTTTTGCCGGGCGAGCACTTCGGTGGCTTTGTATTGACGTAGCGTGTCGTTCTTCTTTCCCCATTCGAGCAGATAGCTGGCTGAGAGGCCGACGCCGGTGAAGCCGTCCTGGATTGTGGGTGTGGCAGTCTGGTTTACGTAGAATCCGTAGGCGTTCACGCTCGGCAGGTAATCTGCATTCGCGAGGTGCACGGCGCCCTCGGCCTTTTCGACCAGCATGCGGGCCTCGCAGATCTTGGGGCTGGAAGCAACTGCCGCGTTCACGGCTTCATCTGGGCATTCAAACGGATTCTGCGGCGTCGGCGGATCGAGCAGGATCAGTTCCGTGCACGGAGGCAAAGACACCAATTGGTTTAGTTGTTCCTGCAAATTCGCCGCTTGAGCATTCACGGTAACCAGACCTTGTTGCACTTGAACGAAGGCAATTTTGGCGTCTGATGAATTGGTAGCTTTCACCATTTGGTCAGCGCCAGCGGCCGCTTCGCGCAAGGTTGCCTGGATTTTTCGGGTGGCCAACAAGCCGAAGTAGAGCTGCTCCACGCCTTTCGTGAGCTCACGCCGGGCAAGTTGCTTTTCGGCCTTGGCCGCGCCGACATCGGCGGATGTTATCTCGACCGCTGCGTGGACTTTGGCTAGCGGCGTGATTGGCTGGATCGCGGCCGCCGCATAAGTCGCTGCATCTTGGTTGATCACAGGTACGACTTTGGTCACCGCGGGATTGATAATCCCTGGCGTGGTCAAGACGGTACCCAAGTCACTATCGAAATGAAAATATGAAAATGAATTGAGTAGTTTCGGAAGGTAATCCTTCTCCGCCGCTTCGACCGCGTGGCATTTGGCTTCAATATTGGTCGTAGCCAGCTCCATGATGATGCTGTTTTGCAAGGTGCGGCATCGTGCTTCCTCGAGCGACAATTGGTACACGCGACCGCAACTGCAGTTGGCAGCAGCGCTCGTCGCGGACGGCAATTGCTCAGTCTGAGCAGCTGCGGGAAGCGCGGGTGCGTCGGATTGCGTCGTCGATTGTGCGAACGCGAGAGGTGAAATCGTGGTTGCGGAAAGCGCGACGAGCATTCCACGCCAAAAATCGTGGATCGCCATGAGCGACCGAGTCGGCGAACGGCGCTGCTTTGGGTCGAGCGCGTCGCCGTCCTATATAAGATGAATGAGAAGAGAGTCGGGAAAAGGCGGCGGCAGTCGGGTCATGCCACCTGTAGCGATTATCGGAGTCGTAGCGGACATTCCGACAGAGTCGCGATCGCCGCCCGCAAGGTCGCCGATAGCAACGCGGTGCTGGCGCCGCTACTTCGCCGATTCGGGCGGGAAAATCACTTTCCAATCGTTTTTCATGTCGACGATCGTCCAGCCTTTTTTCACTCCCTCGTCCCAGGCTTTATCCAAGCGCCCAATTTTTGAATCGCGATCGTAGGCGTACTCGCGGACTGCGTCCGTGTGGTGCACGATTAACGCGAAACCGGGTAAGTGCTTGTCGGGTTCGCCTTCGGTCGTCCATTCCAACATCTCGCGATCGCCATCGGAGTTGCCGAAGGCCATGACGGGTCGGCGGCCAATGAACTGATTGATGCCCACAGGTTTGCCAGCCCCGTCGTCGATAAAATTGACCTTTGGCTCTTTGAGCAGTTCCGGTTTTCCATCGTGGACTTCGTATTTCACGACGCCGCTGCTGCCGACAATTTGTTGGGTCGGAATGCCGTAGACGTCTGGGATCCATGGCCGCATGAACTCGATGCCGCCGCCTGAGACGATGAATGTTTCAAACTGCTTCGAGCGCAGATAGACAAGCAGTTCGTGCATCGGCTGGTAGGTGAGCTGGTCGTAGGGTCGATGGAAGCGGGGGTGGCGAGCGGTATGCATCCAATTCCGAACAATCCCGTGAAACTGCTCGACTGACATGCCGGTGTGCGTTACTTCGATGACTTCGAGCAGCCCTTTTTGGCCCGTTTCACCGAAACTGGCGAGGTTATCCGCCAGCACCGCCTTAAATGGCTCTTTGTCTTCCCAATCTGGATGGTCTTTTGCAGTTTCCCTAATTCGATCGAACGCAAACATCATTTGGAAGTACATCGGCTGCTCGCACCACAGCGTGCCGTCGTTATCGAAGGTTGCGAGCCGGTCGGCGAGTTGGACGAAATCTTTGTTGCCAGGCGTGGTAACTTTTTCGACGAAGGAAATGATGGCCGACTTCGTCGCGCCGTCGTTCCAGGAGGGCAGTGGGTCTGCGGCGAACACGCGATGGCCGGCGACGAGCGCGCATACCACAAATAATTTTGTAGCCACCCGATGGATTTTGCCGTGCATGATTTGCCTCCGAACAGAACTTGAAGGATTCGGACTATCGCGAGTGCGCACTAACTCTTAGCAGAAAGCATTACGCGGTAAGTAAGCAAAAATGAAGCGATCACCATCGTGACGATGCCGACACAGAAGCAAATATCCAGAATGAGCACGTAACGTGGCCAGCGGAACCGGATTTTCGTCCGGATGCCGAGAAAGCTCAACAGGGTTACGATCGAGAACAGCAGCGAGCCGATCGCGAGGATGTCGTCGACCCAACCCTCCCAGTTGTTGAGCACTTCAATGACGTTGATAAGCCCGACCGCCGTGAGGCATACGCCGACCATGGCGGCTGAAACGCTCAGCAGCGTCAGCAAGTGCGCGTAGTTACGGTCGTCTTCAGTTTGCAACTCGCGGGGCATCGCACTTCGCCGGGGTGATTCGCGAAGCCTTTAATTTAACCGCGTTTTCTGTACTCGCAACCCGCGCTACGGCAACTTCCGTCGACGCCGCTACCGCATTCGTCCTCGATCGCGCTCGCTCTTCTTTTTCAAGCTTTGGTCGATGCCGTCGGTAATGAGCGACGTTAGCACGGAGATATCGTAGGGCTTTTCCAAGACAGCGCCCGTCGGAGTCTTTTGCCAGGTCAAATCGAGCGATTCGATCCATCCGGTAAGGATGATTACCGACAGCAGACTATCCGTGGCGACGAGCCTTCGCCACAGCGAGTTGCCGTTGATGCCTGGAAGAATCAGATCGATGAGGACGCAACCTACGGCGTTCGAGCTGAGCTGGGCCAGGAATTCCTCCGCCGAGTGAAAGCACCGGACGACGTGCCCCTGGGCCGCAAGTACGGCCCGCAGCGAATCTACGATGATGGGATCGTCGTCTACCACGAAAACTATTGGCAAAACCTTCACTCTTGCTCCTGGTTAGGTCACAATGCGTAGTGCGAACGGGCACGGGTCGTATCGACCCGCGGGCTGTGCGCATGCTCATCCGCGGCGACCGAATTACGCCGCGTTCCAATGAACGGCCATCACACCAAACGCGTCGACGGCTCACAATCACAAATCGGCCCGATCGTTGCCAACCAAGTGGCGTCTGGTATGACGATGGAAGACGCATACGTGCTGCTTTGTGACTGGCATGGGAAACTCGTGTGGAAGTCGACGACGGCGGGCAAAATCCAGGTCGGTGATTTCGTTTGGAAGAACGCCTGCTCACGTTCGGCAGAAGAGCTCAAGGGCGCCATCGCGCGAGTCATTACCCTGAGCGAACCGTGCACGTGCGAAATCGAAAACGAATGGAACGAGCACTTTCGAGTTCGGATGTGGCCGCTCAATGAGCCCGACGTGGCGTTGTGCGCGCTTGCGAAGCGCATCCCCAGCGAGCTCGCGCTCCTGACCGATCGCGAGAAAGGATGCCTGCGAATGCTTGCCGCGGGCAAATCGACGCGCGATATCGCCAAGGAGCTGGACATTGGGCTGACGACGGTGCACACCCATCTGCGGCGGGCGCGCGAAAAGCTGGACCTTGCCAGCCCGGAGGCACTGGTGAGCTATGCAGCCCGCTATTTCTACGTGCCACCCGCGCCGAACGACAAAATCCTAGGTGTCCGCAAGCGTAGCGGCTAGAAACTAAACCAACGCGTGGCGCAATAAAATAGCGCGGCGAATTCAGGATTTTGCTAGCGATCTACGAATGCCCCGGCAGCGGGAGCTATTGAAGCGAGTCCAAAATGGAGATTTGGCGCTGCTGATTGCGTGAGGCGCTGGCCCACCGTTATATTGAGAGGAGTTCTCTTCATCAGAATTAAAGCGATCAATCGCCATCTTTCAGTATTTGTCGCGTTCTCTCTGATTCTTAATCCCCCAGGGCTGCTGTTAGTCGGTAGGTTGCCCGAGCAACGGTGCATTGGCGGCGCGAATGGCTGCCGCTTGCGCGCCGATTTCTTGCGCCCATTTTGAAAGGCAAATGTTATGGGAATGATTGCTTGGCTGGTTCTGGGTCTCATCGCCGGGTTCATCGCCAGCAAATTGGTGAACAAACAAGGCGAAGGCGCTTTGATGGACATTGTGCTGGGGATCGTTGGAGCATTCGTCGGCGGTTTCTTGGCCCACGCGTTCGGATTCGAGGGCATCACCGGGTTTAATCTGTATAGCACGCTCATTAGCGTGATTGGGGCTGTCGTCGTACTCGTCATTTACCACGCTTTGGCACGGCGTGGTGCGGCGTGAGGTTGCGTTCGGTCGTTTTAAATTAGGAGATCGTGTTATGGGAATTCTGCAAGATATCGCGAACGTGGTTGGTGGAGATAAGCTCCAGCAACTGGCCAATGGCGAGGGCAACTTCGATCAGCAAGGCTCGCCGGATCAGTCGACTATTCAACAGTTGCTCAAGAAGATCGATCCGCAGACGCTACAAAAGATTTTGGGACAGGTGACGCAGCAGGTCGATCCGCACGAATATTCGGATCACGTGACGCCGGGTGTTGGCAACACGAATCCGCTGGGCAATCTTGGTGCTGGCGGGCTGGCGACGATCGCCACGGTGCTGTTGAACCACCTGAAGCAAGCGGGCGCGCAGCCGACGCAGATTCCCGGCGTGGAAACGTCTGACCCAAGTCAAATGGACGCGAACGACGTGGCCAAAGTGGCTCAGTACACGCAGGAGAATCATCCTGACGCGTTCGGGAAAGCGGCGGCCCAGATCGGTCAGGAGAAGCCGGACCTGCTGCACAGCTTCGTCGGCAAAGCGGGCATGGCGCTCGCCGCGGCGGCGTTGGCTTCGCACTTTATCAAGATGGATCGCAAGGCGCCGAAGTAACTCGCCATTGAGCGATTTAGTTTCGAAAGCAAATACGCAAGCCATGAATCGAGTTCTTGGCTTGCGTTTTTTTGCGCCCACCATCTGGCGTGAGGCCGATTGCCATTCGACCACTGCGAGGCCGTGTGGCGAGGTCGCAACATGAATCAAAAGCGCGACGATTAGGCTTCACGGACCATCAGATTAGACGTCATCGTCAGCCGATTGCGGCGTGTTTTCGTCAAAATCGTTACCGGCCAGGACAAGGTGCCAGGAGAGCTATGCTTTCCAGGGGCAGTGACTGGATCGCAACCGCCATGCTCGGGAGTGAGACGATGGCCGATAAACTTACGACAACTCCGCAAGAATTAGATTCGCTACGATATTTTGAGCATGAGGAATCGCTCACTGACGCGGTGCAAAATTCTTATCCATCGAATCAGGATACTGTGTCGAGTTCCGAGCGGGCGACTCGATATTTGAGCACTGTCGTTCTGCTTCTCTTGATCGCGACATGTGGCGGATTGTGTTGGCAGTATCGACAGGCGATTAAGTCGAGCGTCGCCCAGTTCAAGAAGCACAACTCCAGCGGGCTCGACTTGGTGGTGTGGGGCATAGGCTCGAAAAAAACATTCAACGAAGCTTTCGCAGACCGGCTTCGTGAACCATCGTTAGATACGAGCCAGATGAAGCCCGCTTACAAGACCGAGTTCAGCAACGTTGATTTGCAGAACTTATCATCCGCTTGGAACGGCAAGCATAAATAGTTTGCTGCGCGTCGCGGTCACTCGGCTTTTAATGGCTGCGGCGTTTCCCACGTCCAAAGCTTCTTTTGCGCGGTGCCATAATTGCCGAGCTGATAGACTGCGACACCTGCGACTTTGAAGCGGAATGAGTCGAACGGCTTATCCTTCAGGGCCAGCACAAAGTCCTCGTGGGCGACACCGATGGTGACGTGGGGGCTGTAGTTTGGGCCCGTCGAGCTCGACATAAAGTTTTCCACGTAGTCAACGATTTCGTGCTGGACCTTCGGCAATTCCTTGCTGGTGCTGAAGGCTTCGGCGGTCCCCTTTTTTACTGCGAACGGCTCAACGGATTCCGCGATCGCTTGCTGGTAGCGATCGAGATTCGGGGTGCGATCGATCGTGATATTTGTAAGCGCTAAATTATTCCACACGCCGTATCGGTAACCATTGGCGTTCAGCTCCCAGTCGAGCGGGCTCGCAGCTTCGGTCTGTTTTGCCACCGCAGCTTCGATTTCCGGCAGGTCTTTCTCGTGCACGTAGCGATGGACCAGCGTTATGTGAGCAGTTTGATCGCCGCCTAGCGTGTAGCCGTTCGCGAAGTTTGTGCGAAGCAGGGCGTTGGCGCGGTTCGCCTGATCGAGCATCGTGGCATCCGGCAGCAGCAGAACATCAATTGCAATTACCCGATCGTCCTCAGGCTTTGCCAGCGCTAGATCGAGTGACAACGTGAAAGCAGCAATGAAAACAGCAGCGGGAATTATGAGACGATAAGTTTTCATGTTTATCCCTCGGGATGAGCATACCGAGCGTACGCCAGCTAGCTATTCGATGAGTTTCCTCGAATCTTGCCGACCAGCGGGAAGAATTACATCGAAAACTTGATAAAGTTCAGCCAAGTGTACCAACGGAGCACTACGCGGCGGATGATTTGCATGCTGGGGGCATGATCGGTGTAGATGGCGGCGGCCCCGCCGGCTCCCGCGGGTAGCTCGTGCGACTGACGATCGGCGTCACTCAACAGAATTCTTACGGGATAGCGCGCGGCGGCTTCCGGATGAGTTAGGGTCGGGAGTAGGCCGGTGGGAGCGCCTTGGCCTTGGCCGGAGGCCCAGATGATGCTTTCCACTTTGCCGTGGAGCGTTTTTCCGGGGTACATGTCCAGGCAGACTTCGGCTTCGTTTCCGGGGGCGATGTTGCCGAGGTATTCCTGCGGGAACGTCGCGATGACGATGCCTTCCGGGTTTGAGACGAAGCTCATCACGGCTTCGCCGGGTCGGACGATGAAGCCGGGTTTTAAAGTCAAATTGGTAACGAAGCCTTCGGTAGGCGCTTTGACGGTGGTTTCTTCGAGATCGAGCTTGGCCTTGGAGAGCTCGGCTTTCGTTTCGTCTGTTTTTTGAGAGCCGATATCGATCGCAATGTTAGCCTGATCGGCAGCGGAGCGGGCGATTCGCAGTGACTGGTCGGCGGCGTCGATGTTGCGGCGGTATTCTTCGAGCTGCTGGTCGCTGACCGCGCCTGCACTCGCTTTCTTCAGCTCGGTGTAGCGATCGTAGGTAGATTTAGCCAGCTCGCGTTGGGATTCGGCTCGTTCGACGTTGCCTTTGGCGCCCTCGAGCGCGGCCTTCAATTGCGGAACGGTTTGCTCGGCCTCATTGAGCGCGGCGGTGAGGCGGGCGACTTCATACTCGTAAGGGCGTTTGTCGATTTGGAAGAGGACGGCATCTTTCTTTACTGGCACGTTCGGTTCGACGGGCACCTCGACAACGCGGCCGGCTTGCGGCACGCGTGGGGCGATTTGAATGACGTAGCTGAAGACGCGGACGTCCATCGTCATCGGGTGCAAAAAGTTGACCGCGATGAGGATGCCGCAAACGAACAGCAGGCCGATGACGGCCGTGGCGATTTTGTTCTTGAGATCGAACGGCAGCAACTTGAATTGGAAGAAGACGAGATATGCCAGGGCAACGTAAAGATTGTGAGGAATGCGATCATGCGCGGCCGTCCTTTCGCAGAGGCAGCGCGGAAGAGTCCTCATCAGTCATTCGGACGGCGATTGGGCGGAAATAGGCCCATACGAGAACGAGCGGCCAGGCGGTTAAGAACGTGAGAAGGCTGAGCCAGCCGGCGACGTTTACGGCTTCAGCCTGGGCGTAGCCACGAGAACGGGCGACTTTGCCAGGGAGACTGGCGAGCCAAAGGATGAAGGCGACGGTCGTTGCCACGACGATGAGGATGATTGCGAGCGTGATTAGGTCAAGGAATTCCATGGTTCCTCGTGGCGATTTTGTCGGGGCCGGGGACGGCCCGGATCGCTTGGAAAAGGTTGGAAAGGGATGGCGCTCCTACTTCGTGGGCTCGGCTTCGGGGAACTTCCATTTGCCGTCGAGGATTTCTTGGCGAGGGCGGTAGAGGCGGACAATGTAGTTCCAGCCGGGCATGATCGGTAAGCAGTTTGGCGTCTTGCCGTCGCAGTGGCCGAAGTGGATGGTTAGGGTGCCGTCGTCGGCTTTTTTGGCGGTGGTGTTGTTGAGCGTGTACGCGTTGTACTTGTTCTGCTCGAAGTAGCCCTTCGCGTTGTAGACGCTGATTGACCAGAATCCGTCGACGGGGACATCTTTCACTTTGAGCTCATAGGCTGTTTTGCCATCGTTGTGCTTGGGTGTCACGTTGAGGTAGATGGCGTCTTTTTCGGGGTTGCCGCCCCAGGCCATGGCGGCGCCGATTAGGTGGCGCACCTCATCGCATTCTTGCTTCGTGCCGAACATTTTGTTGGAGTCCGGAAGCGTCGAACCTAAGATGAGCAGCGCATCGCGGACTTTTTTCTGACTCGCCGAATCCCAATGAGGAACGTCGAACTTGCCAGGGCCGCCTTTTTGCTCAACCTTGATTACATCCTGCAACTTGTGAACTTCGTCCAGATCGCCCGCGATGGTCGGATTCACTAGCGTGCGAACGGCGGCAATGAAATATCGGGTGCCGATCATCTCTTTGATCAGCGTGTGGGGTTCCGGACCATACGCCACGAGGGGCGTAAATTCGTCCTGGTTGATGACTTGAAGCGCCATGTACCGTTTGCCGGCATCGGGCAGCGTGATCGTTACCGGACCGGCGTCGAGATCGAACACGGCGGCCGAATAGAGGGTGTCGCGATTCATGCGGATCACGGTTTGGTGATCGATGGGCGTGGGTTCGCGGATGTTGAAGAACTTTCCGAATCCGCCGTCCTTTACGACGTTACCGAAATACAAATCGGTTTCAGCGCGGACGAAGTTATCGGGCGTGACGGGGATGGCGCTACTGTCCGTCGTTTCGGCACGCAGTGATTGAGCGGCAAGCGTCGTCGCCAGGAATGCGAGCGCGAATAGGTGTGATGAGGTCATAATCGCAATCCTTGGTCGGAATTAATTGATTTGCTCGATGTCGGGGAGTTTCCACGATTTATCGAAGAGGGCTTTTTCGGGGCCGTAGAAGCGGAACAGGATTTCGAATTTGCCGTTCGGATCGGTTGACACCCAGTTGGATTCCTTGCCGAAGGGTGCTTTGGGTGCGAAGTACACGTCTACTGACCCGTTGGCGTTCTTTTTGACGTCGCTGCCGTTGGAGGCGCAGCTCGCGCGCGAGACGCTTTTGATGAGGGCGTGGGTTTGGCCGTCATAGGCGGTGGCTGACCAGTACTGACGCACGGGGGCGTTGGGCGGGACGGTGAGCCGATAGGTTTTGCTGCCGTCGAGCGATTGGCCCGCGCTATCGCGGATGGCGAGGACGTAGAACTGCCCTGCGCCGAGCTGTTTGGGGCTGAAGTAGGCGATCGAGTACATGACGGCTCGGCCGCCGAATGCGTAGCTGTTGGGGTCGGCGAATTCGGATGCCATGCCGTCGATCGAATCCTTCGGAATGGGCATGGCCCAATGTGTGCCGGCGAAGAAGGGTGGGGTGAATCCGGACTCGTATTTCATGGTGATGATCGAGCGCGCGGTTTTGGTTGCGTCGGCGAGGACGTGCTTCAGGCTGTCGTCGGGTTTGAAGGGCTTCCCTTTTTCGATGCCGACGGTTTTCATCATCTCGATCATGACTTTGTCGCGTGTGAGCCAGGGCTCGGCTTGTACGAAGTGATCAAGCTGTTCGAAGAACGACGCGTCGTAGGGAATCGTTGCATCGAATGGCTTGTCGTAGACGTCGACGAACACGGTCGAATTTGGGTCGGCGCTGAGTGGGTAGAACTTTACTTTTTTGCCGTGCTCGACGGCGGCTTTGATGTCGGCGTCGGAATGGCTCTTGAAGTTCGAGCGCAGGATTATAAAACCGCGAAAGGTCGGCGAGGGCAACGCGACGTAGCCCTCTGGAATCGTCTTTGAATAGCCGGGCGGCGTAATGAGGAACTTGCCGCCCTTGCCTTTGTCTTCGCCGGCGGGGCCGACGTCTACCAGTGCGTTTTGCCAGGCGTTGTCTACGCTGCCGACGATTACGGAATCTCCGTCGGTGGGTGGGACCTCGAGAACTACAGGACCGGCCGTGGTGTCGTAGAACGGGTTGAGGTAGATCGTGTCGGGATTGGGTGTGAGCGTTTGGTCGTGCCAGTTTACTGGCTTCGACCAGTAGACGACCTGGTTCGGTTTGGCGCCGTTCGCGATTGCGGCCTGGAGCATGCGTTCGAAATTGACGGCGGGCATGCCCCAGATGACGGCTTCGACGGCGCGGCTTTTGATAAGCTGGCGCTCAGCGTCAGCAAGAGATTGCGCAATCGCCGCCGGGCGAATTAGGGAAACCAGGGCGAGTAGCAGTACCGTGCGAAGTGGATGGATTCGCGACATGTTTGTCCCCGTCTTATGCCTCTTGCGGCTTCGCGGCCCAGGGTCGAAGAACCTGGGCTACCCACTATTTGTCCTCTGTTTCACTTTGCTTTGGGCGGAGCATGGGGAATATCTGTTCGGCCTTGGCTTTAGCTTTGATGCCGCGGAGCGTTTCGTCGAGCATGTTCGCGGGGTTAAAGGATTGCGGTTGCGAGCGTGGCGGGAACTCCTTGAAGGATTCGACGAATGGCGCGACCTCGCCCATTCCCTCGTATGCTTGAGGCACGTGGTTGAGCATCCAATCCCAGTAGGTGTTGGAGGTGATGTCTGCCCGCTCGTACGGGTCTTGCATCAGGTTGTAGAGCTTGGTTAGACGGAGCTTGGTGAAGGGTTCGGCCCACACTTCCAGGGTGCCGGGAGAGCGTTGTTCGGCGAACGAGCACTTGTAGTCGCCGATGCGAAGGCCGACGAGCAGGCCATCGTCATCGGAGTAGAAGAATGTGTTGCGGGCGCTTTTGGCGCCGTTGTTTTTGCCGACAGTGCCGGAAATCGTTGTGAGGAATTTTGATTGGTCGTAACCATCGAGGTGCACTTTATATTTGCGGCCCTGGATGCCGGTGGTCGTGTAGCCTTGTTTGAGTTTGTTCACGATATCGAGCTCGCCGGCGAGGGCGCAGAACGTCGGGATCCAATCGTTGTGGCTCATTAGCTCGTTCGAAATGGTGCCGGCTTTGACGTGGCCGGGCCAGCGGACGAGGCAAGGGACGCGGAAGGCGCCTTCCCAATTGGTGTTCTTTTCGCTGCGGAAAGGGGTCATGGCGCCATCGGGCCAGCTATTCATGTGGGGGCCGTTGTCGCTGGTGTAGACGACGATGGTGTTTTTGGCGATTCCTAGGTCATCTAGCGCTTTGAGGAGTGTGCCCACCGTGTCGTCGTGCTCGATCATGCCGTCGAGGTATTCGCTATCGCCGTGCGTGTAGCGTCCACGGTGCTCGGCACGGACGTGCGTGCGAAGGTGCATGCGGGTGGCGTTAAACCAGAGGAAGAACGGCTTGCCGGCGTCGTGCTCGCGCTTCATGAAATCGATCGCTCGGGCGGACGTTTCGTCGTCGATCGTTTCCATCCGCTTCTTGGTGAGCGGGCCGGTGTCTTTGATGGTTTGTTTGCCGACTTTGCCGAAGCGAGGGTCGACGGTGGGATCGTCTTTGTCGGTGGCTTTGCAATCGAGCACGCCGCGGGGGCCCCATTGGGCTTTGAACTTCGGGTCTTTGGGGTAATCCGGCAGCTCGGGCTCTTCCTCGGCGTTGAGGTGATAGAGATTGCCGAAGAATTCATCGAAGCCGTTCACGGTGGGAAGCGTTTCGTTGCGATCGCCGACGTGGTTCTTGCCGAACTGGCCGGTGGCGTAGCCGAGATTGCGGAGCAGGCCGGCGATGGACGGATCTTCCTGGCTCATACCCATTGGTGCGCCGGGGAAGCCGACTTTGCTGAGGCCAGTGCGAATGATGTGCTGGCCAGTGAGGAAGGCGGAGCGGCCGGCGGTGCAGCTTTGCTCGCCGTAGTATTGGAGGAACGTGATTCCTTCTTTGCCGATGCGGTCGATGTTGGGCGTTTCGTAACCCATGACGCCGTTGCTGTACTGGCTGACGTTGGCGATGCCGATGTCGTCACCGAAGATTACGAGGACGTTGGGTTTTTCTGCGGCGCGGGTAGCGCCGGTCGCGAAGAGCACAAACGCGAATGCAAACCAACTCGATCTGGGTTTCATGCTTTTGCCTGTTAGTTATTGGGATTCGAAGCAGGATTGGCCACGAAAGGCACAAAAAGACGCGACTGAACGGTGTCTGTCTAGCGGATCTTGATTGCAAACTTTTTGCGCGTTTTCGTGCCTTTTCGTGGCAATTAAATCGGAAGTCTTACTTCGTTTGGGTTGCATCACCCTCCTTGGGTTGGTCGAGCCGCACAAGCAGCCATTGCTGCGTCGAGCCATCGGCGAAGTGGACTAGCGCCGGCGTCGTGTCTTGGGTCAGGTTGCCCATCCCGGTTTCCATGATGGGGAATTGCTTCCCCTTGGGAACCCAAGCAGCACGTTGGGTCTCCTTATCAACCATACCTTCCACCTGATTAGCCGAGTCGCTATCGGTATTTTGGAACGTGCCCGATATAGCGCCTTGCTTGCTTACAGCGAGCTGCAAGTACATGTCGGGATCGTCGTCGCTCGGCTGACCATCGGTGGTGACGGCGTACACACCTAGCGGCATCCAATCTTCCGCTGCCGGCGCCGTCGTCGGTTGATCCTGGGCGATGGCGAGCGCTTGCTGCGCGTAATCCTCGGCCGAGGCGACCGGCTGGTCACCGTAGTAGACCTGGCCACTGTCGTAGTACACGTTGTCGCCGTAGTTGTAATACACCGGCTGCTGCCAACCATAATTCACCCAACCGGTGAGCGACGGCCATGCGGCCCAGCCCCAGTAGTTGAAATTGGGATAGTACGGGTTCCGCCAGCCCCGACCGCTCCACCAGTTATTGTTCCACGAATTGTGGCCCCACCAATTGTGGTCGTGCCAGTGATTGTGCCAATCGTTGTAAACGAATTTACGATTGTCGTTTCGCCAATTGTTCCAACGATCACGATCAGGAATGCGATCGGGGCGATGGTTGTGAGCCCACTTGTTCCAGTCGTCGCGGTTCCAGCGTTCGCCGCTCCCGCCTTGGCCGGGACGATTCGGGCGATCGCCAGGGCGATCACCTGGTCGGAAGGGACGATCGTTGTCGCCAGGACGTCCCGGGCGATTGTCATTGTCGCCGGGTCGGCCTGGACGGTTGTCGTTGTCACCGGGTCGGCCCGGTCGATCTCCAGGTCGGAACTGCTCGCCACCACCGCCTTGCCCCGGGCGACCGGGACGATTGTCGTTATCTCCGCCGGGGCGACCGGGCCGATCGCCAGGACGAAACTGCTCGCCACCACCGTTTTCACCGGGGCGCGATGGACGAACGAAATCGCCGGGCCGAAACTGTTCGCCGCCCCCACCTGCGCCCGGCCGATTCATGCGGTCGCCAGCAATATCACCGGCGCCAGGTCGGCCGCCCGGAAATGGCGTTGGATGATCGTGCAAGAACTCGCCGGCCGCGCCGCCAGCGAGCGGATCACGATTCCCGCCACCGGGTCGCACATTCGGACGACTGCCGCCGCCCATATTCATGAATCTGTCGAGTTGATCTCGCGAGGGATTGCCACCAGGACGATTGAAATTGCCGCCGCCGGGACGATTGGCGAGATCACCCGCGTTGGGACGTTCGCCGCCGCCTGGACGACTAA
>JABDGM010000057.1 GCA_013286045.1 Planctomycetota bacterium
GCCGCTACCTGAGCCCTAAAACCGTGTCGGCGTAAATTTCGGCCAATCGCAACCGCATTTGATCGTTGTCAGCTTTCAACCTGGCGTTTTGAGAGGCAATCGCTCGGTTTAGTTCGGCCGCCGCTTCGGACCATGCGCGATGCTGGGAAACCCCAGTCGACAGCGGCTCTTTGCCTGGCACGTTCTCAAATTCCTGGCGGGCCGCCCGTAACTTTGCTGCCGCCATTTCGATTGCGCCTTGCGCATCGCGATCTTCCATAAAACTCCGGTTCAACCGCGCAGCCAAGACGAAACGACGCGCGACAAAAAGACGCCGGTGGGCTGCGTTCACCAAGACATCCGATGCACAGCCCGGCCGGCGATCCTTGGAAGACGGAGCATTATTACTCCGCGCGGGTTGGAGACAAGTCGATTTGCGTAAAAGCGAAAAAAACCTGCACGATTAACGCAGCAAGGCGATTAGACCCAGCCCAATGGCAATCAGTGTCGTGGCGATTAGCAGTGTGCGGACGCTGAAGTGCGAGGCAAGCCTTATCCACGGGACGGCCGTACAACCCGCGGCTACGGCAACCGGCAGCCACAGCGGCACTACAAGGGCGGTGCTCGAATCGTTACGTCCTGTGCCATGATCGCTCGTCCACCATCCAAAGCCCTGCCTTATCTCGTCTTCCTGAAAATACGAAAAACTCCACGACACTGGCCAAGGCGAAGGGTTCGTCACGCATACAGAAATGAGACCGGCGTCAGTTGCCACGCCACACCGCCGGTTTTGCGAATCAATAAGGTAACATTCGTCAGCAGCGCTTAGGCCGTTCAAATTGCGGTAGCTTCTAGCCCACAGCACCATGAGCAGCACCGCCGCAATCCCCCACGCCACCGACCACGCGATTCGCAGACTTCGGTGTTTCATAATCGTGAATCTATCGCAGCCACACGATCATCCCCAGCCCAACGGCAACAAGCGTCGTGGCGATTAGCAGTGTTCGGAGAGAGAAGCGCCCGCGTATCCACGGCGCGAATATGTTGACCGTCGCGAATACCGTTATCGCCCAAAACGGAAACCAGGCCAATGTAAATGGCCCGGCAGTCGCATGATAGAACCCTAGCGTCCCCTCCAAGGGATAAACTCGTTTGCCATCGAACATCAAGACCTGTTCGTGTAATGATTCGATCGGCCTGATGCCCCATTGAAAACCGACTGATGGTGCCCTGTTCGGTGCCAATCTTTCCGTAGCAATGCCAACTGCTCCCAGGCGAATACGAACTTGTACGTCGCGACCCAGGAGCCGATCGGCTAGGAAGTCATACCGCCAGTAACTCCGCGCCCACAGCCCGACCAGCAGCGCGACGACCACTCCCCACGCCACCGACCACGCGATTCGCAGCTTGCGGTGTTTCATATCAGCGTAGCCACGCGATCAGCCCCAGTCCAACGGCAACTAGCGTCGTGGCGATGAGCAGAGTGCGGAGGCTGAACCGGTTGGACCACCGCAGCCAAGGTGCGATAGAGGCTGCAGTGAAGAGCGACGTAAGAAACCAAAGCGGAATCTCAACGCGACCGCTGTCAAATTCAAAACCTCTCAGAAACTTCTCTCGAACTGCAAGCGGCGGGACGGGTACGTCTCCTTCCTTCCACTCATCGTACAGTTCCTCAACTGACGTTATGCTGCCGTTCCAGTCGTATCCATTAGTTCTTATCAGGAACGATATCTCGGTTGGATCGCTGTCCAAGGACAGCTCCGCCTGACCTTCGAGCAGTCCGCAATTTATGTACGACGTCCCAATTACCCGAATTGCATGGTACGAGTACCAGTAACTCCGCACCCAAAGTGCAATCGACAGCACCGCCACGATTCCCCACGCGACCGACCACGCGATTCGCAGCTTGCGGTGTTTCATTTACTTATCTCGTTAGCCACACGATCAGCCCCAGCCCAACGGCAACAAGCGTCGTGGCGATTAGGAGCGTGCGGAGTGAGAAGCGTCTGGAAAATGTCAGCCAAGGAACAACAGAGCAAAAGGCGATTGGTAGTACCACTTGCCAATGTGGCAAATCTAGTGAACTATACGAAACTTCCTTCCAGTATCGAGGAAACCAAGGCGCAGGCACACCCAGCGCGGGTGGATCACTTGATCGGTTGCGGTAGGCATGCCTCATTTGCCCTTGGGTTCATCTAAAGTTGGCTCCGTATATAAAGCCGATGTAGTCCCCACTCGAATGAACTGAGAACTCGTCCGCGGAAGGTGCTGTTACGCCGAAAATATCGTACGTCCAATAACTCCGTATCCACAACACCAACAACAGCACAGCCACGATTCCCCACGCCACCGTCCACGCGATTCGCAGCTTGCGGTGTTTCATCCAGTTACCTCGTGAGCCACACGATCAGCCCCAGCCCAACGGCAACGAGCGTCGTGGCGATTAGAAGCGTGCGGAGGGAGAATCGGCTGGACCATCGTATCCATGGCAACGCGGCAATTAGGGCAATGACGGGAACTGGCGACCATGCTGGTACCGTGTGACTTGGAATTGTGACTGAGGCATTTCGCATTACGCCCCATCGCCCGGTAGTGTCTCCCAATTCGTAGTTAGCGTCGAAAACCGGCTGAGGTACCGATTGAATGCTTTCGTCAACTAACAGCTTGCCGGACTCGAATCTAAAGCTATGTCGATGCCAAAACATTGCGAATCCGGTGCTAGAATAACCGCTTAGCCACGCGGCGGCAGGCGCGATGCACGCGATGCCCCACGCGACCGACCAGGCGATTCGCAGGTTGCGGTGATTCATCATTCAACTCCTTAGCCACACCACCAGCCCTAGCGCTAAGGCAACGAGCGTCGTGGCGATTAGGAGTGTGCGGATGGTGAAGCGATTTGAAAACGGCAGCCATGCAGCCGCGCCAATTACTGCATCCAATAAGACCAAAAACCAGTTTGAAATGACGATCACATTTCCAGACCACAAAGTGCGTGAAAAACCTAAGCCGAACGTTACGGGTAAGAAGAACTCACTTGAAGCTGTTTCACTCGCGCACATCCAAGTAGACGGCGTGAACAATCCTGAATTCCCATTCGCGATAATGACAATCTGTCCCCGATTGGAGCCCAATGCTGAATGCCTAATCGTAGAAACAACTCCCAGGAAGCTCACAGGCGGCTGTCTTATGGAAACGCTGTCGTTCCACCAATAACTCCGCACCCACAACGCAGCCAGCAGCACGGCCACGATTCCCCACGCCACCGACCACGCAATTCGCAGCTTGCGGTATTTCATGACGACTACAACGATTCTGATGTGCCCCCTTCAAACGAGACCACAACTGGAGCGAAAATCCGGTTGTGGTCGCAAGCGAAGGAGGACGATCGATGGCACGAGGGAAGAAGTTTAGTGCGGAGCAGATCATCGGCAAGCTGCGTGAAGCCGAAGTTGAGTTGTCTCGGGGGAAGAAGGTCCCCGAGGCATGTCGAAAGATTGGTGTCACGGAGCAGACGTACTATCGATGGAAGAAGGAGTATGGTGGTCTGCGCATCGACCAGGCGAAGCGGCTCAAGGATCTAGAAAAAGAGAACGCTCGTCTGAAGCGGCTGTTGGCGGATGCGGAGCTGGATAAGGCGATTCTTCGGGAGGCCGCCTCGGGAAGCTTATGAGCCCGACGAAGCGGCGTAGAGCGGTCGAGCATGTTCGAGATGCTCTGGGCCGCAATTGCGTGACCGAACGTCGGGCATGTCGCGTGTTGGATCAGGCTCGCAGCACCCAACGGCGGTGCCGTCATGTTGCCAGTGACGAGCCTCGCTTGGTCAAGCGGATCGTGGAGCTGGCTAGTAACTACGGGCGGTACGGCTACCGCCGCGTCACTGCACTATTACATGGAGAGGGATGGCACGTGAATCACAAACGGGTTGAACGGATCTGGCGCCAAGAAGGACTAAAAGTGCCGAAGAAGCAGCCGAAGCGTCGGCGACTGTGGCTCGGCGACGGTTCCTGCATTCGTCTCCGCCCGGCGTATCGCAATCACGTCTGGAGCTATGACTTCGTCGCCGATCGGACATCCGATGGCCGGCCCATTCGGATGCTGACCATCGTCGATGAACACACCCGTGAGTGTCTGTCGATCGACGTAGCCAGGAGACTGACGAGTGAGGACGTGTTGGAGCGGCTGAGTGATCTGTTCGTGCGTCGCGGCGTGCCAGATTACATTCGCAGCGACAACGGTCCGGAGTTCACCGCGACACGGGTGCGAGAGTGGCTGGAGCGCGTGGAAGTCAAAACGTTGTTCATCGAGCCTGGTTCGCCCTGGGAAAACGGTTACGTCGAGAGCTTCAATGGCAAGTTGCGCGACGAGCTGCTGGACCGTGAAGTGTTCGACACACTACTGGAAGCTAAGGTGCTCGTGGAGCGATGGCGGTGGGGTTACAACACGGTCCGCCCGCACAGCTCGCTGGGTTATCGGGCTCCCGCACCAGAGGCGATCCAGTCCTGTTCGCTCGCTTCGGCTACGCCTCAGCAAGCGAACAGGACTGGTCTGATAACAACACCAACCCTAACTTAAATGATGGTTCCATACCTGGGGGCACATCATTACACCTAGGTCATTCTCAGTGCATCGCCCACACGATCAGCCCCAGCCCAATGGCAACGAGCGTCGTGGCGATAAGGAGAGTGCGGAGAGAGAAGCGTTTTGACCACCAAGGGCATGTGGGCGAGATTGACAAAACGACACATATTAAGATTGGCAACCAGAGAGGCGTGCCAATCTTATTGTGAAAATGGTAGAAGTCGAAAAGAATGTCCGTCGCACTTAGGGACAAGCCAAGTTTCTGCATATCTTTTTCAATATCGATAACAGGCCCATGGCTCCATTCGACCCAGCCACCTTGCGCGGTTCCGCCTTCGGAATTTAGCGATTCAATTTGAAGGCCCCCATAAAACGAACCGAATTCTGCATGAGCGATTGGGACGCTTAGCAATTCACACTGCCAGTAGCTCCGTATCCACAGCGCGACCAGCAGCACCGCCACGATTCCCCACGCCACCGACCACGCGATTCGCAGCTTGCGGTATTTCATCCTAGTAACGTGAGGATGGGGAGGGGTTAGCTAATTGGACGCCTTGCTCGCCAAAGATTTAAAATGCCCGCAAGAGCACAAATCGCAACCACGATGAATTGAATAGTACGGTTTCTATCCGGTTGCCAGAAATAACCAAATTCTACGGTCATTAGCAGGAATATAATTCCCAGACCGATATGCATTTTCCCGGGTGTAGGTTTAAGAAGCCGTTTCGACGTGCTTCTGTCTTCCATGTAAAAGCTCTCCACGAGGGGCGGGGAAGTTAGTCGGTCGGATTTAATCGATTATGTGAGGGCTTATGGTACTGCGACCACGAATAACTGACGACGACGATTGCGAAAAAAATCGACATCGCTGCTTGCCCGTAAGATTGCTCCGCCAACGCGCGATTGCCGTGATCATACACTGCAAATAGTAAAACTCCCGGGACAATTGCGTATGAGACTATGTTTCGCACAATTCCGCCGCCCTTTCGATCAGTTCCTTGGTCGTCCATACGTCAGCCGCCCTAAGTCAACTCCATCTAAGTGCTGCTCAACGCACGCCTGCATATCAACAAGCACCTCGCGTAGCTCTTCCGCACCAGGGCCGACCACGCGATTCGCAGCTTGCGGTGTTTGATCGATCCTATTAGCGCGCTACTGGAGAACTACTTGATGAATTGAATCATGGCGATAAGGATCGCGATTTGTATTGGAATTCCCAGCAATAACCCAAATAGAATTGGTCGTTTCGCCTGCAACCGGAAGCAGCTTCCCACGCCAATCATTGGGCCGCTTAGCCAGACAATCCCATCTGGAAACCAATTCTGGAATTTTCGACTGCCGAGCATGGCCACCGCAAATACCGCGAGCGCAATTAGATTGCCGGCGATTACCAGTAGGAGCCCTTTGCTACGACCGCTCAGCATCCCCTCATCCTATCGCGCACGCCAGTCCCAGTTATCACCTAAAGAAAAGCCAGCCGATCAAGCATATGACCACGCCAATGACAGCGTGGGCGACCTCTAGCTTCTCCCTCTCTTCAGGGCTGAAAATCCCCTTGCGACCTGACTGAGGGATGGGCGGTATGTAGTCGCGACGTTTCTCGTCCATGCTCACATCCTACCGCGCAGGAAAAAGCCCGCCACGAGGGCGGGTAGTTTAGCGTGTCGGATTCAGTTTTTCTCTGTAGGTCTGTTGCGCCGCTCGTTCCGCAAATGCCGCAAGTACGGCTGCGACCTAATCAGCCCGAGCACGCCTGCCGCTGTCATCGCGAGACTTGTAATGGATACGGCGAACATCGTGAGATATAAGCCAACGATGGCAAAGCCAATAAACGCGATCTGCATCGTCCAGAATAAGAGTGGAACGAGATTTGATTCGCGACTTGTCAGCCGCTTACTGCCTTCTCGACCAGTTCGTTGATCGTTCATACACGCATCGTAGCAGCGGACGGACCAAGTTTCGAGTTGCGCGGACTAGCGGAACCACACGATCAGCCCCAGCCCAAAGGCAACGAGCGTCGTGGCGATTAGGAGCGTGCGGAGGGAGAAGCGTCCTGTCGGACGACGCCACCAGGGGAGCCACGGGGCGGTTGTAAACGCGGCGAAGAGTACCAGTAGTGACGCATGAGGAAAAATGTAGATTCTCCCAAGCAGCGGCCGGTCTAGAATTCCAAACCCAAAATGCGTCTTCGCCCAAAATGACGGATCGTCTTTGCTTTCACTTGGAAAGCTCAGGAACTTCCAGCCAATTATGATTGGGGACTGGATGGTTTCTATTAGTAATTTACCGCGTATCGACGAAATTGACAGCGATGTCTGTTGATAGGCGCGGCCGAATGCGCCATCAGCCCTCCAATAACTCCGCACCCACAGCACAACCAACACCACCGCCGCGACTCCCCACGCCACCGACCACGCGATTCGCAGCTTGCGGTGTTTCATCGTGTTCAATTCAGATTACTTTGCCCCAAATAGCCTAACCAGTTCGCGGAATTCGTGCCGAAATCTTGACCGGTGTACTTCTGCAAGGCTTTGACAAAAACTGCTTCGGTTTCTGTTCGTTGTGCTTCTAATGCCTCTTCAACTTCGGGAGTGCTGCGATAACCTTCACCGACTACATAGTATGTCTGCGCGTAGCCGAGCATCTCGGCAGTGCGAATTGCGTCGTCGTGCGACGAAATGCGATTGTACTCTTTGGCCCACTTTGCCAGCTCCCGCGTCACACTGCGCTGATGAATAATTACGCCATGGTCGAACATGTAAGCTGCAAACACCGCGAAGCAGACAGCGCAGAGACCTGAGATTCCGACACAAAGAATTGCAACGGTTGGACGTCGCATAATTGTAGTTCAAAAAGTTCGATTACAAAGTTTGAACTCAAATGCCAGCGCCATTCTACCACGCACAAAGTACCTGATGGAAACTACTCGCGAGCGACGACTGCAAATCCTTATCTCGCAAGCCACACGATCAGCCCCAGCCCAACGGCAACGAGCGTCGTGGCGATTAGGAGCGTGCGGAGTGTGAAGCGCGTTGACCAAGGGATGGCTGGCGGGACCGCGCAGCAAGCTGCAATCGTGCACAATATCCAGATGGGATGACGAGAATCCCTCGTTTCCAAACGAACCCATAATGCCTTGTTTCAAATAACGCGGGCGCGGCAACATAGGATTCAGAGAACCTGAACTCGTAATCGTCACCGGTTCCAGTCACTTGATTATTGAACTCAATGTAACTGTTGAAAATGGTGATACGGGAGATGCGACCATTCGGCGCTGCCCACCAGAGAATCGAGTCGGCACGCCAATAACTTCGCATCCACAGTGCCATTAGCAGCACCGCCACGATACTCCACGTCACCGACCATGCGATTCGCAGCTTGCGGTGTTTCATGGGGCTACGAATGTTCTGATGGGAATTGTTTAGGCGGATTATATCTGGAATGGCGATTGCTAGTGTCGAATCATTCGCGAGACGGTCAATGTTCCACACCATCGAAGATGTGTGTCTCTGGGAACGGCAGGATTTCCCGACTGCCACGCCAAGTCAAATGAACTTCCGCTAGTCGCCCTGAACCGTCACTGATTTCCAATAGGACGTCATCATTGCTAGTTCGGCGTGCCACCGGTATCACTGAAACGCCACTCAACGCGTGTCCTTCAGGCAATTCTAGTTGAAGTTCGCGGACAACTGACTCGTACTCTCGCGAGTTGTTAAGCACATGCCAATCCTCCGATCTGGCGAGCAGGTGCAGTAACTTGGTGCGGCGATTGGCACGTTTGGAGTCCATCCCTTCATTCTACCGCGCACGTGGTTAACGTGCCGTCCACACGATCAGCCCCAGCCCAATGGCAACGAGCGTCGTGGCGATTAGCAGCGTGCGGAGAGTGAATTGCCCGGTACGGCATGTCCAAGGCAGAGCGATAACCGCCCCGCTGATGAGAATAGGAAACCAGTACGGAACGACGACTCTGGGTATCACAGGCATAGGTTCATAGCCGAAGCCCATGAACGCGTGCATTGGTGGAAGTAACGGCGCGACTCTCCCTGATATTAGGTATCGCGGCGATTTTGCAGGTGCTTGATTAATCACCAGCGTTTCTAGCTCCCCTCCTACGGACGCTAACGCTCGATTTGAACTAATCACAAGTGCGTCTAATCGCCAATAGCTCCGTACCCACAACGCAATCAGCAGCACCGCTACGACTGCCCACATCACCGACCACGCGATTCGCAGCTTGCGGTGTTTCATCGTCCTACTAATACGCTGATGGGAAATTAGTTCGGCACCACTCGACGAACTGCTGATACTCGTGGTTCCCCGTATCTTTAGTCTCGCTGAATACAAATCGATCCCAATAGGCAGCGCGGAGGACAGTTTTCAGATCAGTGGGCAAGTCGTTTAGCAGACAGGCAACATTTCTACCACTTAACGGCTCAGCCATCTGGTTCCAAAGCTCACCGGGGCAAATAATTCCGTCCCGATACAATTGCACCATGCGTAATAAGTGAGCGTCAGGCATCCCCTCATCCTACCGCCCACCAGTAAGCCACAGAATCAGCCCTAGCCCAATAGCAACGCGCGTCGTGGCGATTAGGAGCGCCTCAAGCTGAATCTCAGCCGGCTGTCGAGTACGTACATGGCGGCGACTGCAACCGCAAGAATGAAAAGCAACAGCAAGGCAGGGCGGAGCAATGAGGCCCGATAACCCGTTCCTCCAAACTGGGCCAGAAGTAGCTGCGTGGCCCCGATTCTACCGCGCACCAGACAACCACACGATCAGCCCCAGCCCAACTGCAATTAGTGTCGTGGCGATTAGGAGAGCGCGGAGGCTGAAACGGTTTGACCAAATAGGCAGCCAAGATGCAGTGCACATCAGGGCGACAAAGATCGTGGGCAACCAAAGCGGAATTTGAACGACTTGGCCGGTTGACGAAAAGTCCCATGTCCAGTCTTTAAACGCGAACATCTGATCGTCATGGGATACGTACCACTCTGTTTTGGTCGCGCGCGGATTGGCAAAGAGTTTGGGAATGCGAGTAAAAGATATTGAGCCATTACTGCTGTAAAGGCTTGCGCGGTAGGATGAATTTACGCGGAACAGACCATCGAGCGTCCAATAACTCCGCACCCACAATCCAACCAACAGCATCGCCACGATACCCCACGCCACCGACCACGCGATGCGCAGCTTGCGCTGTTTCATGCCTATCAGTGCGCTGATGGGGAATTAGTTTCTCGTTGCGCAGCACGTTGCTGGCGAGCTAAAAAGATTTTGTGAGCGGCAACCATCCCGGCAATTGCCGCGATACACGCAGAGGCAATTAGGACGCCCGTTTCCTCGTGTACTTCAGTTATAGAGCGCCGCTTGCTTGAGGGATCGGGGGGCTCGTGATGGTAATAGCGCATTAACGGCAACACGCACGTCATAACCACCGCTGCCGCCATTACAAAACCAAGAATAGCGCCTACGAGGATATATCGCCCCGATAGGTCTTTGCTCTTTTCCATCCCCTCATCCTACCGCGCACGAAAAAGCCCGCCACGAGGGCGAAGGGGTTCGGGAAGAATTGAAATAACAAATGCCCTATCCCCGTCGCGGACTGCGACTTGATTCAATGTGTGGCGGGGTCGGGTCGCCATCGGCCCTTGATCTAGTAGCGTCCGATCTTTCGAATATCTCGATGAAGTAGGTCTACCGGATGAGCGCCTCGGGCCGGGCGAGAATTGCAGTGGGTGAGGTACCAATGCCATGAGCCACCAAGAGACAATAGCCGAACTAGCCCGCGTACGGGGTGAACTACGATCACAAACGGTACGCTATCTCATCGAAAGGGCGTCCTCGCTTTATCAAAACGGAGATATCCCGCAGGCAATCTCATACTTTGCTCACGCATACGCAACTGCCGAGGCAAAAGACCCGTTGCGCATAGCGGCATTAAATCTTGCTGCCTGCTCATCATCCGTTCTCATAATGACATTTGTCCACGACGCGAGGATTCCTGCTATGGCCTTCAGCCCTGATGGTCGCAGCGTAGCTACCGGAAGCTATGACGGAAGTGCACGATTGTGGGATTTGGAGACGGGACATCCTCTGGGCGATGTTATGAGGCACGAGCGAGCACTAATCTCTTTGGCGTTCAGTCCTGACGGACAAAGAATAGTTACCGGAGCCTATGACAAGACAGCGCGACTATGGGAGGCGGCAACCGGAAAGCCCCTCCACGATCCGATTCGCCACAATGACTCGGTGTCGACCGTAGCCTTCAGTCCCGATAGTCGAACCTTCTGCACAGGCAGCCACTTTACCGCACGAATGTGGGACTCAACCACTGCAGAACTCGTCGGTGAGCCATTGGAGCATGAAAGTGCCGTTTATCGTGTTGCGTACAGTTACGACGGCGCTAAGGTTTTTACAAATGGATTTCGAAATGTCCGTATATGGGATGCAGCAAGCCAGAGGCTTCTCGACAAACGCTTCGGCATCGTGGCTGTAAGCCAGGACGGTCAAACCATCCTGGAAAAATCTCGCGAGCGATGGCTTCGGCTGGTGGATGTCGTGACGGGAAAACGTGTGGGTAGGCCGATCCGCGACTATCCAGATTTTATGCCGAGGTTCAGCGCCGACGGCAGCGTCGTGGCAACGGGAGTTTCAGACAACGCAGTTCGCTTATGGGACGCCGCAACAGGGGAGCCGTTGGCTCGGCCAATTCGCCACGATGGGGGCATACACAATGTGGCCTTTAGTCCGAACGGCCATGTCGTGGCAACCGCCAGTACAGATGGGACCGCGCGACTCTGGAATGCGGCTACTTGCGAACCATTGGGCAGGCCCCTCCAACATAATAGACCCGTGTACGGTCTCGTGTTCAGCCCTGACAGCCGCACACTTCTTACGAATAGCGACGATACTGTGGCACAGCTTTGGAAACTCGCAACCAGTGAATCGTTCAAAGATCCTCTTCGGCATGAGCGGGAAGTGACTGCCGTCGCGTTTAGCCCTAACGGCAATACGCTGGTTACCGGTGCCGAAGATAACGCCGCTCATTTCTGGAGCAGTGCAACGGGAGAGCAAAGGGACAGACTAATGCTGCATAAAAATAGAGTTACGGCAGTGGCGTTCAGTCCCGGCGGGCGCACGGTCCTAACAGCTAGCTGGGACAATACCGCGCGATTGTGGGATGCTCACTCAGGTGAGGCGTTAGGTGAACCAATGACGCATTCTGGTTCCGTGACGGCCGTGGCATTCAGCCCGGATGGCAGGAAGGTGATAACTGCAACTGGCTATGAGGCACAGTTCTGGGACCCCGAAACCCAAACGCGAGTTGGCGAACCCATGCGCCATCCGAATACCGTCTATGCGCTAGCATTTAGCCCCGACGGGCGAAAAGTTTTGACGGGTTGTTGGGACAGCACGGCACGCCTATGGGATGCGGACACGAGCACGCTGGCTGGTGAGCCCATGCGACACGACCACCCAATCCTCGCAGTCGCTTTCAGTCCGGACGGTCTCACGTTAATATCGGCAAGCGGCTGTGCAGCGCATTTATGGGACGCCACGAGTGGTGAGCCGCTTAATATTTCCACGTACCATAACGGAGTTATTTACTGCGCGGCATTTAGAGGTGATAGTCGCATGTTTGCGACGGGAAGTGCGGATAAGACTGTCCGCGTCTGGGATACAATAACTGGAAAACCACTCGGCGAACCTATGCGACACGTCGGGAGAGTTAGAGCCGTTGCATTCAGCCCTGATGGCCATACAGTTTTGACGGGCAGCTCGGACAAGACGGCGCGTTTATGGAACATATCGCAACTTCCAGACGACCCAAGATTTGTCCAGGCGTGGGCGGTCGTGAAGACTGGCTTGATTCCCGAACGGGCCGGCATTTTGCGGCGATCATCTTGTGAACACTGGCTAACCAAACAAAACGAACTAACTATTGCTTCCTAACTGGATCAACGAGCTTGGCTTCGGCTATGCTAATTCGTCCTCAATCATGTGGAGCAGTTGCAGTAATGCTTCCTGTCCCACGTCGAGCGCCAAAAGATCATTAGCGGCTGCCGCGACTTGGTCGAGGCGGACAGCATTCGGAGTAATCGTTGTTTGTGCGGCATACATTGACCCTGTTTTGGCCCATAGCAACCGTGTTGAGCGCGGCCGTATGTCGTAAGATGTGCTACGGCATTTAGTGCCGCACGCGTGGGGTGATCGATACCAGCGTAGCGTCGTGTCTATCACCGTAGCCACACGATCAGCCCCAGCCCAACGGCAACAAGCGTCGTGGCGATTAAGAGAGTGCGGAGAGAGAAACGGTTCGACCAATGAAACAACGGTAGCGAAGTCAGTATTGTCGCGGCGATTACCAACAGCCAATAGGGAACATCTTGAAAGCGAAGGCTTTCGTTGAATTCGGCGCTTCCATTTGACGCGAATGAAGTTAATGTCCGCCTGAAAATGGCAATTGTGACGTTGCCTGATCCCGATTGAACCCAGTCGATATTTCTGGGTGGCCCACTTTCCCAGAAAACATCGTGTCTCCAGTAACTCCGTATCCACAAAGCGATCAACAATACCGCCACGATTCCCCACGCCACCGACCACGCTATTCGCAGCTTGCGGTGTTTCATGGTTCTATCTCGTGAGCCACACCATCAGCCCCAGCCCAACGGCAACGAGCGTCGTGGCGATTAGCAGAGTGCGGAGGGAGAGGCGTTCAGCGACGTGTTCTAGGATTATTTACTGATGAAGGCGGAATTTGGTAGTTCACTCGGTTGCGAGAGCAAATCCCATTGGTTCATCGCAAACTCGATTCTGATATATCGATTCGGCTGGCGTTCGTTCTTTCCGTTCTGAATTCCAACGATACGACCGCTTTGGTCGAAGATTCCGCCGCCCGACATTCCACCGTAAACCTGATGTCCTTGTGCGCTCGTATAGAACACATTTCCCCACACAGAACCCTCAGGCTCCACAACTTTGGTATCGAACATTACCAATTTGTGAGCATCAGAGGGATAACCTCCAACATAGCAAGTATCACCTGGATGAAGTTGGCTAGAGTTACCAATTTCGGCGACCGGCATTTCCTTGGTATCGCCCACCACTGTCACGAATCCTACGTCTGTGATTGGATTTGAGCCTAAGATTCTTCCTGGCAAAACATCTCCCGATGGAAATCGGACAGTTACCCTGATAGCGTCCTCATACAAATGGTGACCACAAGTCACGACTATGTTATCACCGATAAATGTCCCGCTGATTCCGTAATTCCCATCCTGGTGCGTGTCGGGACAAATTTGAACACTCGTTTGCTCGACGATGTTCTGTGGTGAGGTCTTACCAGGCAGACCACTCCCATGATATTTCCATTGAGGTAAAAGTTGCAGCTTGTCAAAGTTGCCATCGCTAGATTGGGAATTGAGTAGAAAAGAGATAATAGTTGAAGGCGTAGCGATAGGGTCTCTGTCGAGCATTTTAAACGTCGTTATGCCGACAAGTCGTCCTCTCGCGTCGAAAATCGGTGGAAAGCCGTCCCCCGCGACACTGACAGCGGCCCAGGTCGTTTCAACGCGCTTTACCTCCCCTTGGGCTATCGAAACTTCGTAGTTTTCATTGTTATATTCGGCGGAAAAGCAAAGCTGACCGGTTTTGAGGGTTGAGTCTTTCGCCAATTCCGCTACGGAGCATCTGCGGTCCTTCACTTTTGCAAAACCAACCTGCCATGCGTTTGACCACTCAGTCACTTCAGCCTTAGCTTTCCCGCCGTCGAGAAAGCGGACAAATAGCTGATTGCCCGTTGTAAAGTGAGGAACTCGCAAGTCAGTCGTGCTTCGAAATGCAATAGTGCCGTCCTTAGAAATACAAACGCCGGTCCCCGCGAACCGCCCGTCTTCGCGTTCAAGCCGTATCAGCGCAGATTTTATGGTCGCCGTTGCAGGGGCTGATAAGGCTAATTGGTCAGTGTTGCAATCAGCACTGACCGCGAATAACTGAAATAAGCAAACAGCAAGAACACTGAGCGGAATCTTCAGATTCGATCTACAGCTTTGCATTACGGAATCCTGAATTGTCAAGACGATGCGGCTTACCGCAGCCACACGATCAGCCCCAGGCCAACGGCAACTAGCGTCGTGGCGATTAGGAGAGTGCGGAGGGAAAAACGCCAAGGGAGCAATGGCGAGATTCCTAATGTGGCCATTGCAACCACCGCAAACCAATGTGGAAGCATAACAAGGGAATCATCGTCATCTTTAAGTTTGCCGAAACCAGCAATAATCTCTGCTTTTTGGTACTCTTCTTGAAATTCAACTTTGGTACCTTCGCGAGTTGTAACCCGCCATCTCAATTCATCGGCCATGGTCGCGTAGGCCGTACCAAGCGTGAGTGTGCCCCAATGCGACGAGCAATAGACGAAGGAAGTTTTTGACATCCCTCCTTTCAGCCTATCGATCCGCCAGTAACTCCGTACCCACAACCCTACCAGCAACAACGCCGCGATTCCGCATGCCACCGACCACGCGATTCGCAACTTGGGGTGTATCATTGCAACGGTTGCAAGTCGGTTGGGAGAAAGGCACCCGCGTCCGTCAACTTGCCTTCCTCGTCAGGCACAAGTTCGTCGAATTCAATCCAGATCTGCTCCTCACTGATAAAGTTGCGAATATGCTCATAGACAGGGCTGACGGTACCGCGAGCACCTCTGAGGTATGCCACAAAGTAGTTAGCTACAACTTGCACAGGGTCGCCGATGTTTAACATACTCATGCCGCCATCTTACCGCGCGTCATCGCAACCACACGATCAGCCCCCAGCCAAACGGCAACGAGCGTCATGGCGATTAGGAGAATGCGGAGGGAGAACGACCGGATTAGAAAGCCCACGGAGTGAATGCGAGGCCGGCCAAAAGGATCACAACAAACCAATGAGGTACTGACGCCGCAACGATACCCGATTGAGCATTCCAGCCAAAACCGAACCTTTTTATGTTCGCAAAAGTTGCTGGTTCGGTTATCCCCAATTTGTCTACCTCGTCGACCGTGGCACTGCCATAAACCCAAGCATTGCTTCCGTATACTTCGATTGGCTGTCCGAAATTGTAAAGTGATAACCTGCCGCGAAATGAACAGAATTGAGTCATGCGGATTCGACCGCCCCCAGATATTGAATCCTTTCGCCAAAAGCTGCGCACGCATAGCGCCAGGAGCAGCCCCGCTCCGATGACGCAAAGTACCGACCAAACGCATCGCAGGAACCAAATGTCGAGACTCATCAAGTCATAACTCCCATCCCACCGACTACGCGATTCGCAGCTTGCGGTATTTCATGGGGTGCTACTAATGCGCTGATGGGGAATTACCTTCCGGTCGCGACTTATATGCTCTCCAAAAATTGAGCGATGAAACAACAAGCCATCCTAATGCGACATAACCCTTTCATGACGGACCTTGATCGGTGTGCCACTGCAGGGCAAAGCCAGCGCTGAAAAACGCGAAGAAGCAGCCGATGTAAGGTATACGGACCTTTGCGAGGACGGTTTAACCTTCCACCACTTCAGATGTTCGGGTGTGTCGTTAATCATTCCCTCCATTCTACCGCGCATGAAAAGCCCGCCACGAGGGGCTGGGAAGTTAGTGTGTGGGAAAAGTATCGTACTCTGTAAGCTTTCGATACGTTCTGCGGCCGACGAATCTCCTGAAGATTAGATGCCGGTGTTCGCGGATGAATCTACGTCGTGAAGCTGAGTGGCGTAAGATAGACCTCGAAAGCGTGGGTTTAAGACGCCCCGCCTCGACCATCGCCGTCCGCCAATCAAGAATCTCGAATTTTTGCCATTCTGTGGGGCGAAGTCCATATCGCTCAGCCACAATGCACGCTTGATAAGACCGTGACTGTCCAGGCGGCTGCTCATTAATCTGTAGGAAAAACTTTAGATGAGTTGTCGTGTAATAGGTGATTATCGTTTCAGTTGGAAAACCGTCGTAGATGCCGGCAGGTATCCGGTGCTGATACTTGCAGAGTCCGTGCCAACCTAAAATCGACGCGAACTGCCGCAACAGGATCAGCGGTAAATCCCCCACAATCTGGTCTCGATCTGTTCTTTGATCATCCATACGTCAAAGCTCATCCAAGTGCTGCTCAACGCACGCCTGCATATCCACAATCGTTTCGCGTAGCTCTTCCGCCATCGCGTATAAGTCCGCGCAGATCGGCTCGGCAAGTAGCTTGTCAGCTTGCGTGAGTAGCTGATCGAGCTTCGCCGACATGGATAATAGCTTCGGTCGTGTTCCGTGGTCACGGCTTATAGCGATCACCACTGATCGGCTGTTGAGTTGGCACGAGCACCGCATTTGGGGCTAGTTGGTAAGCGGGAGCCGGAATCGGTGCATAAGTAACCGGCGCGGCGAAAGTTGACGGTCCGCTGACTGGGATGGGAAATGCCCTCGGATTGTATCTCGCCCACACCAAGAAGCCTAAACCGCAGCAGGTCGCGGTCATTAGTAACAACAAAGATGAAAGACTGAACTTCAATCGAGTGAGATGCTTTTTCAGCAACTCATTCTGTTCGGTCAGAAGCTCAACCACTCGTTGTTGATCGTCCATTTTGGTTAATCCTTTAGAGTGGCATGGGTACTGGCGCGACCGGAGGCGGCGATGATTGGGCGTTCGGTGAAACCGACGGCGCATATGGCGCGGCAATTTGCGGAAAAGGTGTATATACTGTCGTCATCGCTCGAATCGGCGAAGGCCGATACTCGTAGGCGATGAACCACATGCCAATGGCTAGTCCGGTCATCAGCAACAGTAGCGCCCGCAAGCTGAACTTGATCCGAGTCAGATGCTGTCTTAGCAGTTCAGTCTGTTCTTTTTGGCCTGCAATAAGATCGCGAAGAAGCTGCTCCATTTGATTCTTCCTACTCAACGAGGCAACTCAGAAATAAATTCGCGTATGCCAATATACATGACCGCCTGACCGGGAACCGGATCAACGCAGATATGTATGATCCCCGACTTCGCCAAATCTGCCTCGCCACTCTTCAACCGGTCAATCAGGCCGTCGTAATCCGCCACGGTATCCACGGCGACTTGAACATTCTTCGGCGGCCCGTGGTGTTGGGTATACATCACCAGATGGAAAGCTCTGACCGCTTCGACTGACGTGAACAGGCACAGGCACTCGTTACGGTTGACGGTGTTGCATTGCAGTGAGCTTTGATCTTTGCCGTACAGGAAGTAGCACGGGTAGATCATTCTGAAGTCTGGGTCGTCGGGCATGGCTTAATGGTTTGTAGATCGCATCTGCCATCTACATTTAACCGACTTCGCGTGGCTACTCATACTTCACTGGCATTGGATTGAGGTAAGAGCAAAGCGATAACTCCAAATCGATCGGACAAATATGAACAGCACGGTCTGGCACCGTCACGTCGTTGCCGATTGCAATGTTATCACCGTGGTGATGGATGCCTTTGATTGTCAAATACCAATGGCAGTTACGGCCGTTAAATCGGTCGGTGTTTAATCCGCCAGTCTGCCCCTTAATTCGCAACAATCGTCGCATTCCGAGTTCGGCGCTATAAGTTATCCGCGTCCAAGCTTGCTGTAACAGCATGCAATGAATTTGAATTTCGCAATTAGGCGGTGGCAACACGTCCCAACATGGTAGTGGTGGTTTTTGAATAATAATCGCATCGTCGTTTTCAAAAATCCCTTCTTCGAGAAACTTTTCTTGCTTAGCCGCGTATTTCGATGGTTGCGTGGCGTACACATCGGCAAACGACATAGAGAAGTAATGACCGTGGATCAGCAAAATCGCTTTCCAGAATTGGTCAAACACTGCTTCATCACCCGTCAGAAGTGTCACTTCTTCGCCGGACCTAATTGCGTGGAATATGGCGGCAACAACTAGCCGTTCATCGTTATAACGGTGTTCCTCAATTTTCAATCGCCGCAGCGGGTCCGCAAATGGTAGGTCGTGGCGAACCTACATCGGCGCAGGCGGCTGCAGGGCCGCAAATGATCGGGAATCAGGGAAACGCGGCGTCTAAATCCGGTCCTCAAAGATCGACCTAAGCCGCTAGCCGTTTCGTCCACTGGCACTGATTCTGATCGCGTCTGATAATCGTCAATGCGACAGCCCCAAATCGGGCGCATAAGTCCCCCAGCGACTTCCCACTGCGGTAATCGGTCAATTCGATGTACTGGTCGCGCTGATTCGGATCAGGGAAATAGTACATAAAAACAATGCCGCAGACGGCTTTCTTTTCGTCGAACCCAAGAGCCATAAAGGCATCGGTAACCACGAGCGTATGGTAGTCGTCACGCGACTCGACCACGCCTGGCGAACTTCTCGAAAAGATTTCGAGGATTAACTTAAACCTGAATTATGGATCGCTAGCAATATAACTACTAGAAGCATCGTCGTATCAAAATCATTCCATACGCAGGCGCGCCTTAGCTACGACCTTTTTTCGCACGCAACGATTCTTTAATACTGCAATAATCATTCTTGCGCACGGCGAAGACAGACTTCGGCTGATACTCGTCGTCGCGATATTCGGGCATCCTTTTCCGATTGCTATTCGCAAACAGGGCACGTTTGTGAGGCTGTCATGGGCACGATCCACGATTGGTTTGCGGGGTTGAAGGCGGAGCAGTTCTTCCAAGCCCTGTTATTGCTATGGTCCGCCAGCGTGTACGCGGAGCGAACAGGTGTCGATGCTTGGGAATTTGCGCTTGAAATGCGTGAGTTACAAGAGCTGGGCTTGTCTGACAATGATTTGCGATATTTGGTCCGACTGAAGCTCGTGAAGCATGCGAGTGAGTCGGACGATCATACGCTTAGCGTTCGCAAGTTCGACCCCGATTCCGATTTGCATTTTACTTCACGCTCGTGCTTTGTCCTGACTCCGATGGGAAAAGAGGCGGCTTCGATATTAAGTCGAACCCCAAAAGTTACCGAAATACGGCTGAAGACCGGCAAAACTACGGAGTTGCCAACGTGGGACGCACGGCATCGGACGCTTATCTATCAACAAAGTGTCGTTAAGCAATTTAAGATTCCTGCCGCCAACCAGGAAGCCATTCTGACGGTATTTCAGGAGGAGGGCTGGCCCCCTCGAATTGATGACCCGCTTGCTCCGCTGCCGGAGTTAGATGCAAAGCGGAGATTGGCTGATGCGATTAAGTTTCTGAATCGCAACCAAATCACTCCGGTAATTCGATTTCACGGCGACGGAACCGGTCAAGGTGTGCTATGGCAACGACTCGTCGTAGTGCGCGAAATTGCAAGCACTTAATTTGGGCAAGCTTCCCATCAGCTTCCCATCAGCTTCCCATCCGCTTCCCATCCGCTTCCCATCCGCTTCCGTAGCAGATTCTTGAAAGCGCTTTAGGATCGATGGCGTTGCAAATTCGCCTCGACTCCTTTAGCAGCAATCGCGACCGGAGGCTCATATGCGTCGGCTCAAATCATCTTGGTCGAATACGCTTCGCAAACTCGGCTTTAGCAGATCAAAACAAAAGGCGCAACACAGCTCATATGGTCGCCGCTCGTCAATCGAGAGCCTTGAGGCGCGGCACATGCTATCGATTACCGTCAACACGTCGGTCGATCAAAACGATACCTACGTCGTCGGAGGGCCGTCGAATTCACTTCGCGAGGCAATTGCCTACGCGGCAACGCAGACTGGTCCGCAGACGATAGCTTTCGATTCCACCCTGCTAGGTGACACGCTTTACCTTAATGATCAACTCACTATTACTAGCAACGTCACGATCGATGGTGGGACAAACCAAATTACGCTTGATGGGCAATCGAGCCATCGCGTATTTGTTAATTGGTCCACGGCAGATATCAAAAACCTGACGATCACTCACGGCGGCGGCGTGAATTTAGGTGCCGGTATTTACAACGGCGGTGATCTCACACTCGATACGGTGGACCTCACTTACAATTCCACAAACCTTACAACGACGGCAGGCAACGACAATGGCGGCGGCATCTATAGTGTTTATGGTTCGCTACATCTTATCAACTCTACGATTGACAATAACCAAGCCAGATGGAATGGCGGCGTGGCATTCTACGCTGATGACGCGAATGACGTGTTGCAAATCTCGGGAACTACATTCAGCTACAACGCCGGCTTCGATTCCGGTGGGAACGGCACGATTGGTGCGTTGGGCGTGAATTCGTCGAGTGCTGCCGCTGCTTTGACTATCACGAATAGCACATTCGTCTCAAACCGATCGTATACGGTAGGGGCGATTTCAGTATCTGGAAACGCGCATCTAACTCTCGTCAACGACACGGTCAATTACAACTATGCAGAGTATGGGACTGTTGGGGGAATAATCGCAAACGACAGCGGTTCGGTCATCACCCTCGACAATACGATCGTCGCTCAAAACTATGATCAGACAACCAACAGTCTCCAACCGTACTATTTTGATGATTACACTGACGTAGCAGTCGGTTCAGGAACCTTTAACTCTTCAAGCACAAATAACATCATTGGCGTTGTCGGATATAGCGGGATCAATACTACGAACAATTTCACCGGTACGGTCTCCTCTCCAAAAGATCCCGGCTTAAATGGTCTAAATGACAACGGTGGGCCGACGAAGACGGCGGCACTTCTGGATAATAGTTTTGCGATCGACCGAGGCAGCAATGTTGCCGCTCTCACCGCTGGCCTGTTGACCGACCAGCGCGGTTCGGACCGCTTTGTAGGCACCGTGGATATTGGTGCATACGAATTCAAAGGGCCGTTAAATGATTTCAACGCCGACTGGTGGTCAGAAGATAAGACCGAGACACAGGAAGGTTTCCCATTAGGCTGGGAACTGCCTAATGTTGACCATCTGGTTCTTAGTGGTTGGAATGTGCCTGTCGATGGCATCCGGTGGGTGCGATCCGACGGATACCTGATCGATTTCGACGATTTTGACACAACGGCTGCGGCAGATAACGACTACACAATGTCAAAAATATCCGTTATTGATTCGGATACTTTTCTTCGTATTGATAAAAACGGCAGCCAGTCCACTTATCAGACCATCCCAGATACCACGACGGCTCTGCTTATCAGAAGTGTTGATCGTCTGGGAGTTGGTTATGAATACCAATACGACGAAGATGGCAAAATCCTCACGTTGTCCCAGGTAAGGCCAGGTCAAGATGATGAGGTGACGACTTATCATTACAACGAATATGGCGTAGTCGATGCCATCACTGACCCATTTGGCCGCACCGCGAATATCGTTTACTCAACCTTTTACGAGCGGCCGGAAGAATTCATTCTGCCGCCGCCCGATCCCAGTCAGCCAACAGTGCGACCAACGTTTATTCTGGATGATCCGGGCATGCTTGAGTCGGTGACTGATCCCGACAATCGAACGACTACTTACTATATCGGCCTGGGCACAGATACTGATGCTTTTATCACCGAGCCAAACTTGGAGACGGTTCACTTCAATCCAATGATGGGTGATGTGTTAAATAGCTGGCGATCGGAACTTGGTTCATGGGCGACTTATCTCCCCGAGTTCCGAGTCAAGCGCGTGCCCATCAATAGCTCACCCACCCATACTGGATACGAAACAGATGAACTCGGACGGGAGACGACGCTGACAGTGGATGCCAATGGTCAAGCGGTTGAGATTACTGACCCAGCGCACCAAGTCACCTCGATCACTCGAAATGCGGCCGGACAACCCACAGAAATCATTGTTACTGCCGGCGGTGACGGCGGCGTGGTCAGTGATACTAGCTTCACCTACGACTCAAATTACAACCTTATTACCAAAACAAATGAACTCGACGGAACCTATGAAACTTGGTCCTACGACTCTACTTTCAACCAAGTAAAGGAATACGATGATAAACTTCATCACAAGACGTTGTATGACATAGACCCCAGCACTGGTAATGTGCTTGAAACGCAGGTCGTGATTGGGAGCGACGTAGACGATGTTTATGGTAACAATCCAATAACGAAATACACTTACACAGCGGACGGTCTTGTCAGCACCGCCACGCAACTTCGCAACGACTACGACGGTTCGCCTCAAACAAGCCTTGTTACTGAGTATTCTTACACGGATGTGGCCGATACAATCTCCGGTCACGTAGGGCGCTGGCTCGACAGTGTTACATACGGCGGCGATGATCCCGGCGTCTCGGGCATCACTCTCATCAACCCGTCTACGGTCTCAGTCGTCGCTCGCAACGACTTCGGTATGCCAATGACAGTCGAAGATGAGGTCGGCCGTCAAACTGAATATACATATGACGACCTGGACCGGCTCATTGAAGTTAAGCTTCCTGATCCTGGAGACAGCCAGCCCCAACCGGTGGTGGACTACGTTTACTCTCTTGCCGGTTTATTGACAGACGAGATTGATTCGAGCGTGGGTTCGTCGGACTCGATCACTACGCACTATGAATATGACGACAACGGGCGACTACAGCACGTCTTCCAAGACTTTCTTGGACCGAACCAAGCAGAAACTACTTATGGTTATGACGCTGCGGGAAACATCACCGATGTCACGAATGCGCTTAGCCAGACCACACACGTTACATACGATGTTTTGAATCGCCCGATTGCGATCGCCGAGCAAGACCCGGATGGCAACGGTCCGCTATCGAGCCCCGTGACATACTTGGCGTACAACGCACTTGGCCACGTCGTTGCTGAGATCGATCCAAACAAGTCTTTATGGAAGTACGGTTACAATTCTCTTGGCGAACCGGATTCGCAAATTGACCCCGATGGTAATTCTTCTGGTCGAACCTACGACGACGACGGAAATGTGCTCACAGAGACTGACGCAGAAGGGCGGGTAACGACTTACACGTATGATGACGCAGGTCGCGTCGCCACTATGACAGAGCCTGGCGAAACCGATCCAACACTTTACGTCTACGATTCCGCCGGTAACTTGCGATATAAAACTGACCCGCTGGGCGAAACCACTGGATACGTCTACGACGAGCGGAATCGGCTAACTGAGATGATTGATGCCGACGGCAAGTCAACTTTGTACACATATACCGATGCGAATGAATTAGAGTCGCTGACCGACCCGGATGCAAACACGACGACGTGGACATACGATGGCGATGGCCGCGTCAGTAGCGAGACGAACGAACTCAGCTACGCGCGCACCTATCGCTATGATGCTTATGGGCGGCTCACACAGTACACCGATCGTGACGGCCGAGTTACGACGTATGACTACGATGACCTGAACCATTTAACTTATGAGAAGTGGTACGACGGCAGCACACTCACACGCACGATTTCGTACGAGTTCGATGCTCTCGGCAATCTCATTTCGGTCAGTGATCCCGATGCCACTTACGGCTTCGTATACGACGGCTTGAATCGCGAGACGAGCGCAACGGAATCGATCAATGGTCTGACGCCAGAGATTGACTTCGCCCACACCTACGATCAAGGCGGCCGAATGGTATCGGCAGGCGCTACGATCGGTGGCACTGCGGATTACGAAAACACATACACGTACGATGCGCTCGACCGCTTAACAACGCTGATCCAACAGAGCAACGGCGGCAATGCGGTGAGCAATAAACGGGTAGATTTCGGTTACAACGACGCCAGTCAGTTGACGAACCTTGCTCGCTATGCGAGTACCACGACGTCGAGTCCGGTAGCGACGACGGACTACGGATACGACGCGACGAGCGGACTTATAACTTCGATTGTTCATACCGCTACCGCCACAGGCAGCACGTTTACTGAATCGCTGGGGTATGGATATGATGGTGCGAATCGCCTCAACACTTACACAAACAGTGTCGATGGATCAGATCTTACTTATGAATACGATAACAACGGCCAACTGACCGACGTAATCGGCGGCTATGATGGTGCCTTCTATGAGTATGACGACAACGGCAATCGCGAAGTCCACGGTGTCTACGGTTATACGTCGCCAAGCAGCACGATCGGCGATGACAATCGGCTCTCGTCCGATGGAATCTACGACTATTCGTACGATCACGAAGGCAATCTAGTCGAGCGCGACAATGTCGCCACGAGCGAATACACGACGTACGCCTACGATCATCGCAATCGACTCATCGAGGTGGATGATTACAATACGTCTGGCGACGAAGTGCGGATCGTCACTTACAAGTACGATGCGTTCAATCAAATGATTGGACAGCGCACCGACATAACCAGCGGTCCGACTGCCCAGTCAGTATTCGTTTACGACGAGGGTCAAGTCACACTTCAATTCGATAAATCGAGCAGTGGTAACGTCGCTGCTTCTGGACTCTCGCACCGGTACTTGTGGGGACCAGCAGTTGATCAGTTGCTCGCGGACGAGCAAGTGACAAGTTTAAGTTCCGCTGGAGCTACGTACTGGGCGCTCACCGATGCGGAAGGTAGCGTGACTGACGTGCTCGATTCGAGCGGTAAACTTCGACTGCATCGCAAGTTTGATTCGTACGGCAACGTCGAAAGTGAAACACACTACAACTCCAGCGGCAGTGCCGTCACGTCGGGTACGGGGTATATCGA
>JABDGM010000058.1:0-2529 GCA_013286045.1 Planctomycetota bacterium
GCACTGGAGCTTGCCGCTCGGTGCGAGCGGACCACCGCAGAACGCCGTGGTCACCGATCCGGCAGGCGAATCGCTCGTCATTGCGTCCGACGCCGATGGCGTTGTTCAGAGCATCGGCGTGCCACAAACGGACGGCAACTCGTTGAGTCTTAAAGTCGCCGATCCGACCGCTTCCGAGCTGGGAAGTCATCAACATTACTTGGAGTATCTGCTCGAAAATCCACCCGCGGAGGCGGGGCTGTATGGTTTCTTTGCACGCCTCACTTCGCCGAGTTATGGCCCTTCCGATCCATTCCTGGTGATTTTGGACAACGGCATGTATGAAGATGACAACCCGGGGAAAATCTTGGCCGGTGCGCTGGCGATCAACAACGCGGCGCTTTTGGCGGGTGACTACAACCACGACGACAAAGTCGACGCGGCAGACTATGACGTGTGGCGCAATTCACTAGGCTCAACGACTCAGCTCGCGGCGGATGGGTCGCACAATTCGGTCGTGGATGCGGCCGATTATGTCGTGTGGCGGAACAACTTCGGATTGAAGTATCCAGCGGGCGCCGCCGGGCTCGGCAGCGGCTCGGTCCCGGAGCCGACAGCGATATGGTTATTCGCGATGTCCTTGCCGGCGTGGTGTCAGCGGCGTGCGCGGCGACGACGTTAATCCGTACGTTTTTGGCTGTCGCGAACTCGCTTCTTAGCGTCCAAAAGCCGCGAGGTAAACGCGGTGGGTTCATCTTTGGGTGTAGGTGTCGCCGTCGCGTCACTTTGCAGCGAAGCTGTTTCGACTGGCAACGATACTGCGTGCGATGAAGCATCGAAATTCGCGGTCGCGACCAGGGTCGCTGTATCAAAGGTTGTGGCTTCATCCATTGCGGCGAATCGCGCGGTTGCATAGGACTTTCGGGAACGTAAGCGCTCCATGCGTTCGCCGTCTGGGGTCACCAACGGTTCGCCGCGTCGTGCTAGGATGCGTTGCCTTAGAGCTGCAACCCATTCGAAGGAGAGCTGCACGCGCCGGCAGAAGACGTCGGCGGCGAATAGCACGCTGCTTACGACAAGCAACAACGGCCAAAACGCGCTGCGGCTCTTCGCCAACGGGACGCCGGGGCGGAAAACATTCGTTGCTAACAGGCCGGGCGTATCGGTGATGCCGTGCGGTGCGCGGATGAGCTCCCCGCGTTCGCCGCCGCGTGGAACGCCTTCGGCGATTTGGGCGAGGAATCCGTCGTTACTTGTGAGGCGCTCAAATTCAGCCGTCGCGGGAACACTCGCGGCCGATCGCAGCAGTGCACTGCGACCGATACCAGCGACGGCCAAAAAGTAATTGCCCGGCAAGCTCGCGGGCAGCTTGCCGCGGAATCTGCCGGGCGCTTCTTGCTCGATCGCGAAGCTTTGCGATGATCCGTCGGGCAGTATCGCCGTGCCGCTAAGACCTGCTGCACTGAGCGCCGAGTCTTCGCTATCGAGTGCATTCACGACGACGTCGATAATGCCGTCGTGCGTATCGGTCGAGAGTGCGAATTTGTCGCTTACATCGCGGCTGCGCATCGACCAGCGAATCGTTTGGAGCATCATCTTGCCGTAATCGCCCCACTCGGGCCAATTGATGGCCCAGCGTTGTCCGACATCTGTGGTGAGCGCCACCACGCGGCCGAGGCCATATTGCCACGTGGCTAAGATCGCATTGGTAGGTGAAGGTTGACGCGGAGTTCCGATGAGCACATCGACGAGCGAAGAATCTTTGACGCTCGTCAGCACGTAACCCGTCACGGGCGGGAGCGCACCTTTGATCCCGGAGATCGGTTCACCTGGCGTCACGACTTGAGTTGCGATTCCGTTCGGGTCTTCGAATATTAGTGGCAACGATACACGACGTGCCTCGCGCATGAAGATCCGCGGGATCGCGTTCGGGCTGAGCACCTGGTAGAACTTGCCGCCGCCGCGCTGGGCGATATTGCTGAGCAGAACGCGGTCAGCATCGCGCCCTACGCCGACGCCTGTCGTCGTTATTCCTTTTTGATGCATCGAGGTGACGAGCGAATCGAAGTCCGCGGGCGCCGTCTGTCCGTCAGTCAGGACGACGACGTGCTTTAGCGAAGCGTCGACACTCTGAAGGCTGCGGTAGGCTTGGGAGAGCGCGGGCATCATGTCGGTGCCGCCGTCGGCGCCGATGCGATCGATCCGCGCCTTTGTCCGTTCCTTTTGAGCGTTACGCTGGATAGGCACAATCCAATGCGGCACGGTGTCGAAAGTAACGACGCCGATGTAGTCGCGGTCGCCGAGCATCTGCGAAGTTGCGATTGCCGCGGCTTTGCTCCAGGCGATTTTTTCGCCCTGCATCGAGCCTGAGGTATCGATGACGAGCATGAGCGCGCCCGTCGGATTCACCTTGGCGTTCTTGATTTGGCAATCGACGGGGAGTGCTTTTTCGAGCTCGGTGTTAGCCCAACCGCCGTGACCGTAGCTATTTGGCCCGCCCAGGACAACCAGCCCGCAACCGAAGTGTTCGGTGTTTTGCACGAGCGCGTG
>JABDGM010000058.1:2539-25058 GCA_013286045.1 Planctomycetota bacterium
TTTGATCGTCGCTGAACTGGGTGAGGCCAGCATCGGCGTCGCCTGCAATGCGGCCGACATCGGCGAGGACTACGCAATCGAATTCCTGCAGATCGGCGAGATCATCGAACGGGTGGCGCGAGTCGCGGACCGTGACTTCGAGCTCATGGCTTCGCAGCAAATGCACGAAGCCATCGAATCGTCCAATTTGCGATGCATCCTCAATCAATAGTATGCGGCCGTTGCCAATAACGTGGCAGAATGCGGTGGCGGTGTTGTTTTCCGAGTGGGCATCGTCGGCGGGACGATCGGGAACGAAGCGCGCTTCGTAGGTTGCCATGCCCGAGTCACTCAACTCCTGGGGCAACGTGAAGACGCGTTTTCGTGGCATGAGCGAAATGGCCTCTTCGCTCACTGTTTGCTTTTCGCCGTTCAACTCACGGACGACTCGCAGTTTGCCGGGAACGGATTGCTGAGAGAGATTGTCGAGGACGATGCTAACGGTAAACGGAGTGCGACGGCGGATATCGTTGGGCGCCACTACTTTGTCGACGGCAACTTCGCCATGGCGCTCGTAGCTGATCGGCACGCAGTCGAAGCCGATCCCGGCCGCGAGCATTCGCGTTGCTTGCGGCAGCGCCTGGCCGATGTTTTCATTGCCATCGCTGACGATGACGACGCGGCGTCCGGAGTCGGACGGCAGGCTGGCTTCGGCCAGTTGCAGTGCGGACTGCAGGTTGGTGAATTGCGGATTGCAGCGCGATTCGATGCGCGGCAGCTGCCAGCTACGTGCCGTCGGCGGGACTTCGAGGGCCGCATCGTGGCCGAATACGACGACGCCCGCCCGATCGCCGCGAGCCGTGTCGCGCTGCTTGGCGGCGGCGCCGACGTATTTTAAAGCACTATCCAGCTCATCGCGCTGGACGCTGTTCGAGGCGTCGACAACGAACATCACCGAAAGCCGGCGAATGAGCGCCTGCCAGTTCGGTTCGGCCAATGCGAGAATGAATAAAGTCGCAATCGCCAGACGCAGGCACAGCGCAACTCGCAGTCGCCAGTCGCCGAGCGAGGCGAGCGATCGCCGGCCCACGTACCAGAACAACGGCAGGAGCGCGAACAGAGTGAGGTAGCGCGGGGCGTCAAAATCGACGGACCAGCGCAACAACGGCTCCAACGAACTCATAGGGGCTTCTTCCTGTTTGCCCGCGCATTCGGAACGACTCGGCTGGTCGTCATAATCGATCCGCCCGGCCCGATGGCGCTTCGCAACTCCGAGTGTATTCTCTCACCGGTGCGCAAACTTTCCAGCTACCAGACAGTGTCGATACGTGCAGAAGCATCGTGATGCCGGGAGTCTTTTCACAGCGAGTTTCGGCTTTAAGAGACGCGTTTTACGCATGTTGTGGAAAGGCTGCGCCGCTTGACACTCCCCGGAGTGAGGGATACCTTTAAGGATTCGCCAGCGACTTTAAGTTGCTTTGGCGCAAGAAGTTTCGCTCGGTTACGGAGGGCCGCCGCCCTGCTTCGGCAGGGCGACCAGGGAGTTTGCACCCTGACGTCGGCGGCTTGTAGTTGGGAGCGAAGCGCACGCGTCGTCAGGCGGAAGCCTGACCTACAACTCGAACAATTTGAAAAACTTGATTTGCCTCGCGGCCGGCGGAATAGACCGCGGGAAGGTTGCCATGAATCCCCAAGAAATTTTGAGAATCGTCGATGCAATCCACCGCGACAAGAACATCGACAAAGAGATCGTGTTCGAGGGGATCGAAGCTGCGCTCGTGTCGGCAGCCAAAAAGCACTACGGCGAAGAAGCGAACATCGTCGTAAACATCGACCGCGAAGACGGTTCGATTCGCGCCAGCAACGATGGAGTCGAGCTCGACTCCGAGGAGACGGTCGGCCGCATTGGCGCTCAAACCGCCAAGCAGGTGATGATCCAAAAGATTCGCGAGGCCGAACGCGACGCGCTCTTCGATGAATACAACGAGCTGGTCGGCCAAATGGTAAGTGGCGTCATTCAACGCTACGAAGGCGGCGCGGCGACCGTTCAGTTAACCAATGTCGAAGCGATCTTGCCGCGCGGCGAGCAAATCCCTGGCGAAACGCATCATGTGAATGAGCGCGTGCGAACGACGGTGTTCGAAGTCCGCAAAGCGGGCAGCCGAGTAAAGGTGATTTTGAGCCGCGCTCGGCCGCAGCTCGTTCAGCGGCTTTTCGAGCAGGAGATTCCGGAAATCGCGGACGGCGTCATCCAGATTCGCGCGATGGCCCGCGAGCCCGGTTACCGCTCGAAGGTGGCTGTCTCGAGCAGCGACCCCCGCGTGGATTGCGTGGGCGCTTGCGTTGGTGTGCGCGGCAACCGAATCAAAAACATTGTCGATGAGCTCGCTGGCGAGCGGATCGACATCGTCCGCTGGGACGAAAATCTCGAAGTGCTAATCCCCAATGCACTGCAACCGGCCGAAGTCGAGCAAGTCATTCTGTGCAAGATGCTCGGGCGCGGCATTGTGCTGGTGCGCGAGGATCAGCTGTCGCTGGCGATTGGCCGGCGTGGTCAAAACGTACGGCTAGCGAGCAAGCTCTCCGGCTGGGACATCGAGATTATGACCCAGGACGAGCTGGCCCAAGCGATCGAACGCGCGGTCGGTGGCTTCAGTTCACTGCAAGGCGTCGAAGTCGAGTTGGCCGAGCGGCTCGTGGAAGAAGGCTTCCTGAGTTACGACGACCTCTCGATCATCGAGCCAGATGCGCTTCAGGCCATGGGCAACTTGGACGAAGAAACAGCGAACCTCATCGTCGAGCAAGCGGAAGAGCGAGCCGAAGTGGCCGAGGCTGCTGCGGCCGAAGCTCGCCGCCAAAAACGCGAACAGGAACGATTGTCCGACATGGCGGCCGAGGCCGGTATGAAACTCGCGCCAGTCGGTGAAGACGGCGAAGAAGCCGCGGACGACGATATGACAGCAACGGTGATCGATGAAGAATCGGTCGAAGAAGAGCCGGAAGCCGTTGAATCGGTCGAAGGAATGGATTCGAGTGCAGAGAGCGCCGCGGATGGTTCCATCGAGAACCCAACGGAGAGCAAAACCTGACACTAGAGAAGACCGGTGAGCCGACCGGTTGTTGGAAGGATGATTCGCAGTTGATGCCGTTCGGCTCCGGCAGCTAATACGGAGAAATTCACATGATGGTCGGGTAAACGATTAGGGCATGAAACGGAGATAACTCTTGGCGGTACGCATTTACTCACTAGCAAAAGAGCTAAAAGTTGATAGTAAGGAACTGGTCGACATCTGCACGAAGGCCGGCGTCCCTGGCAAAGGGTCTGCGCTCGCAAGCCTGACGGAAGAAGAAGTCGAAAAGGTTAAACAGTTCCTTAAAGGGGGCATCGCCGCCAAGGGGGCCAAACCTGCCGCGAAGGCTGCGCCCGTTGCGCCGCAGCGCCCGACCGAACCAGTGCGCCCCGGTAAGATGCCGGTGATCGTTACATCCAAGCCAGTCGCTCCGACTTCGCGCCCGAAGCCGGCCGAAGAAGCGCCTGAACCCGAACCCGTTGAAGAGCCAATCGCCGCCGTGACGATTGCCGCTGAGACCTCTACAGTAGTCGCCGAGCCCTCGCGACGTCCCGGACCGTTGGCGGGCGCCATGGGCCGCGAAAAGTACATCGGTCCTGGCACGATGTCTGGCAAAGTACCCGTCGTAGGTGCCGAGAGCCGCAGTGGAGATCGGAAGAAATCAGAGGGCGGAGCTGGAACCGCGGAACGATCGCGACCGTCCGTTAAGCTCGCCCCGATGCCCAAATCGCGTCAGCCGAGCGCTGAACCGACCTCCAACGAGCCACCAGCCCAGAAACCCGACCTGCGCCTGCCCGCCGATTTGTTAGGCGCCGGCAAACAGGGAAGCAAACCGCTCGCTGCGCACCTGAAGCGCCATGAGCGCACGCTTGAAGAAGAAAAGAAGCAGCGCGGGTTAAAGGGGCTACGACCGGCCGGCTCGCCGTTGCCTCCAACTGCAGAACAAGAAGAAGAAGCTCGTCGCGGTAAGGGAAAAGGCCGTCGCGGTAAAGAAGGCGAGACCGAAGAGGGAGATCGCCCCATGCTGGGTGGTCGCGAACAACGGCAACTCGCGCGTCGACGCACGGTGTCGCCGGACGGCGAGGAGACGCCGCATCGGCGGTTAGGCCGTCGTCCCCGTCGCATTGCCACGGGCGCCAGTACGGCTGCACCACGCAAAGAGCGGGTAGCGGTTCAGCTGCCCTGCACCGTCCGCGAACTATCAGAAGCTGCCGGTGTGCCTGCAAGCGAGATCCTGCGGATTCTCATGAACGAAGGCGTGATGACGACGATCACCGCCGCCATGGATCCGGATATGACCGAACTCGTGGCCGCAGAGCTCGGCATCAATATCGAATTCAAGCAGGCCGTGAGTATCGAGGATCAATTGCTGGCGGAGTTGGAACCGCAAGATGAAGATCCCGTAGATTTGGTCGAACGCCCGCCGGTCATCACGTTCCTGGGCCACGTCGATCACGGCAAAACCTCGCTGCTCGATCGGATTATTGGCATCAATGTCGTTAGCGGCGAAAGCGGCGGTATCACGCAACACATCCGAGCGTACTCGATCGAGAAGAATGGTAAGCGACTATCGTTCGTCGATACACCCGGCCACGAAGCGTTTACAGAAATGCGCGCTCGGGGTGCGAACGTGACTGATATAGCAGTCATTGTGGTTGCGGCCGACGACGGCGTCATGCCGCAAACCGAGGAAGCCATCAGCCACGCCCGGGCGGCCGACGTGCCGATCGTCGTCGCGCTCAACAAGATGGATCTGCCGGGTGTGAACCTCGACAAGGTTTATACGAGCCTGAGCACCAACGAGCTGCAACCGACCGAGTGGGGCGGCGACGTCGAAGTCGTGAAAACAAGCGCCACAAAAGGTACGGGCATCGATGAGCTGCTCGATACGCTGCTCACCGTGGCCGAGTTGCACGAATACAAAGCCAACCCGAATCGCCCAGCCGTCGGCACCTGCCTTGAAGCACTGCAAGACTCAGAGCGGGGTATCGTCGCCAAGCTTCTGGTGCAGACCGGAACGCTGCGCGTCGGCGACGTGGTGGTTTGCGGCGACGCCTATGGCCGCGTCAAGGCGATGTACGACACGCTTGATTCGAATCGTCGCCTGGAAGAGGCCGGGCCAAGCATCCCGGTGAACATCACAGGGTTTGACGAAGCTCCCAGCGCCGGCAGCCGCTTCTATGTGCTCGATGATATCGCGCGAGCACGCGAGATTGCCGCCACCCGCGCGACCGAAGAACGTTCGATGTCGTTGGGCGCTACCGGCTATCAGCACGTTACGTTGGAGAGTTTATTCGATCGCCTCGACCGCAGCGAGGAACAGCAGACGCTGAATGTCATTTTGCGGGCCGACGTACGCGGCTCGATTGAAGCAATTCAAAAGGAGCTCATGAAGCTCGAGCATCCGGAAGTACGCATTCGCATACTGCAGAAGAGCGTCGGCGGCGTTAGCGAGGCCGACGTCACGCTCGCCCATGCGTCGGACGCGATCATTATCGCGTTTAACGTGGTACCCGATGAAAAAGCGCGGGCGATGGCGGATAAGACCGGCGTACAAATTCGCCGCTACGACGTGATCTACAAGATTACGGACGATTTGAAACTCGCACTCGAAGGCATGCTCAAGCCGGAAGAGCGCGAGGTCGAGCAAGGCCGCGTGCTGGTGCAGCAAGTGTTCAAGATTAGCCGCGTCGGCACGATTGCTGGTTGCCGGGTGTTGGCGGGTAACGTTGAGCGCAACAGCCGGGCGCGTGTCATTCGCGACAGCACGATCATTGGCGACTACGCCGTCGATACGCTGCGCCGCGAGAAGGACGACGCCAAGGAAGTTCGCGAAGGCTACGAGTGCGGCATCAAACTGGCAGGATTTAATGACATCAAGGAAGGCGATCTATTCGAAATCTACAAGGTCGAAGAGATTCAACGGAAATTCGATAGCTGATGTCTTCCCGACGTGTTTTAAAAGCGGCTGAAGCAATTCGCGAGGTGGTCAGCATGGCCATCCTGACCGATTTGCGCGATCCGCGAATCGAAGGCGTGACGGTGACCCGCGTCGAAGTTACGCCCGACATGCGTCAGGCCAAAGTGTACGTTTCGATCATGGGAAGCGAAGCGCAGCAGAAGCTTTGCCTGCATGGGTTGCGCAGCTCGGCGGGCTACCTGCAGAGCAGAATCGCGGATCGAATCGATACGCGTTACACACCGCGGTTGCAGTTCATGATAGACGAAGGCGTTAAGAAATCGCTGGCGATCAGCCAACTGCTGAGCGAGCTTCTACCGGATACGAACGCCACTCCTGCCGATAGGGCGGTCGATGTGCCGCCAGATGACGAATCCTGAGTGTCCGACCCGACTCTCCCTGTGAAAGGATTCTTCCGACGAAACGAATTGACCAACCCTCTCAATCTGCCCACCACCCACTACTAATCCATGGCCACACCGAATCGTGCAGCTGTTATCAACCGTGTGCTGAAAATGCTGAAGAAGCATTACAAGCCGGTCGTTCCGCCGAAGGATCGCTCGCTGTTCGACCATTTGATTTTTGCCTGCCTTGTCGAAGACTCGCCGAACGACGTCGCCGAGCAAGTGCTGTCTGCTCTCAAACAAGAATACTATGGATGGAATGAAGTGCGAGTAAGCACGATCCGCGAGCTTACCGACGCGCTCAAGCCGCTCGTGAACCCGGCCGAATCGGCATCGCGGCTCAAGCAAACACTGCACAGCGTGTTCGAATCCGTCTATGAGTTCGATATCGAATCGTTCAAAAAGCAAAATATCGGGCAAGCGGCAAAAGCTCTGCAAAAATACAACGGGACGACGCCATTCGCCGTGGCCTACATAACGCAGTACGCGCTCGGCGGACATTCGATTCCGCTGAATCGCGGCGCATTGATTACGCTCCACACGGTAGGCGCCATTTCGGATAGCGAGTTTTCGCAACATACGGTGCCGGGTCTCGAACGAATTGTTCCCAAGAATAAGGGCACCGAAATTGGCTCGCTGCTACATCAGCTGGGTGTTGAGGTCGGTCGCAATCCTTATGGACCTGTGGCTCGCAAGCTGATGCTCGAAATTGATCCGGCGTGCAAGGATCGGTTGCCCAAACGTCCCCTGCCGAAGCCGCCTGAACCACCACCGAAGCCCGCGCCGACGCCGGCCGATCTGAAGCGTGCGGCCGCCGAGGCAAAGAAAAAAGGCACAGCAGCGGCGAAAGCCGCGCCGCCGGCGAAGCCCGAGCCAAAGAAAGAAGCCGCGAAGAAGCCGCCGGCAAAACCGCCCGTTGCCGCCGCTAAAAAGCCTCCTAAGCCAACCAAGAAGGTGACGAAAAAAGGCACGAAGCGGCCAACTACCAAAAAGCTAGCAAAGCGGAAGCCGCGGTAGTCAAAGCTGTATCTTGTCGAGTGCTGGGTGGCCGAAGCGACTATCACCGTTATGGCTCATTGCCCAGAAATGCATCACGCCGAACAATTGGTTTCTCACTTCCCCGTATCCTGAATCCCGTATTCTCTCGTCATGGCCGGACATTCACACTGGGCGAACATCGCTCACAAAAAATCGATGATCGACAACAAGCGCGGCAAGCTGTGGAGCAAGCTCGCCAAGGGAATCATGGTCGCCGCCAAATCGGGCGGCGGCGATCCGAACGCGAACTTACGCTTGCGCTATGCGATCATCGATGCCAAAGCCGGTAACATGCCGAAGGACACGATCGACCGAGCCATCAAAAAAGGCACTGGTGAGTTGGAGGGCGTGAACTTCGAGGAAATCCTCTACGAAGGCTACGGCCCGAACGGCGTCGCCATTTTGTGCGATATTCTTACGGACAACCGCAATCGTACGGCCGGCGAAGTCCGCAAGTTGTTCGAAATCTCGGGCGGCAAGCTTGGGGCGACGGGATGCGTGGCCTGGATGTTTGACCGTAAGGGACTGCTCTCGATTCCAGCCGACCAGATCGAAGAAGAAGCGTTAATGGATCTAGCGCTCGAAGCAGGCGCAGACGACGTCCGTCGCGACGGCCCAAATTTCGAGGTCACCTGCGACCCGAACGCGTATAGCGCCGTGTGCGATGCGATCGACGCTGCCGGCCTGAAGACCGACGTCCGGCAAATCACCCGCATCCCGAAAGATACGATTGATCTCGACCCCGAGGCCGCGACCGTCGTGCTAAAGCTGATGGACTCGCTCGACGATCACGACGACGTCCAAAGCGTGGCCGCTAATTTCAATATCCCGGACGAAGCGCTGGCGGCCATCGAGTCCGGCCGCGCCTGATCGCGCAGCGACCAGCGTGCACTTCTGTCGTGCGAGGAAAACATCGCTTTCCTGGCCAATTCTGGCTAATCCGCCCGTTTAAACTACGCACGCCGCAGTTTCGCAACGCCGACAATTCGGCACGGCGTTTGCCTTTCTGTCATATCGCCCAGTTGATTGCGGGTGATTCGTTTCGCCGGCATTCGACGGCGCGGCGGCGGTTTTCCCACGCCGTTACTTATCACAACGAGGCGCGAAAGATGTGGAAGCATTTCGGAGGACGTGGTCCGCAATGGTTTGCCGGGCCGCTTGTCATTGGAGCTTGTTGCGGAGCAGCTGCACTCGTCGGGTGCGAGCGGAAGGAGCGAGTTCTGGATGTCAAAACGCCCCACGAAAATGTCACCGTCGATCGCAACATCGATACGGGCAAAGTTGAAATCGAAGCTACCAAAAAGAAGTAAGGTCGTTTCGGGGCGGTGTACTTCGCATCGCTGCCGATGACCTTCACAACGAATAGAAAGTCGAGTTTATCATGCCAACTATCCTGGTAATCATTTTGATCCTTCTTCTGCTCGGCGCACTACCCACCTGGCCGTACAGTCGCAATTGGGGTATGGGCTATTATCCGAGCGGCGGGTTGGGCCTAGTCGTGCTGATCCTCATTATTTTACTCCTGATGGGCCGCATCTAGGCTTGAGCAACGAAGTCGAAACGCGTTCAATGTACGGGCACGACGGAAGTCGTGCCCGTTTTGTTTCGGTCGAGAACGCGAAAAATGGCTTTCAGGTGTTGCATGCAATATCGTCCTCTTGGTCGTACGGGTTGGAATGTATCGACGGTGAGTTTCGGAGCGTGGGCCATCGGCGGCGCGTGGGGTTCGGTAGAAGATAAGGATTCACTCGCCGCGCTAGATCGGGCGATCGACCTGGGCGTCAACTTTATCGATACGGCCGATGTTTACGGCGATGGCCGCAGCGAGCGGCTCGTCGCCGAGGTGCGGCGGCGACGAAGCGAGGAAATCTACGTCGCCACGAAGGCCGGGCGCCGTTTGCCGTCGCAAACGGTGGAAGGATACACGCGCGAGAATCTTACCGCGTTCGTGGAGCGAAGCCTCAAAAACCTGGCGACGGAGGCGATCGACCTGCTCCAACTTCACTGCCCGCCGACGCAAGTCTACTATTGGCCGGAGGTGTTCGGCATTCTGGATGATCTCGTAGACGCCGGCAAATTGCGATACTACGGCGTGAGCGTAAGCACGCCCGAAGAAGGGCTCAAGGCGCTCGATTACCCGAACTTGCAAAGCGTGCAGATCATTTACAACATGTTTCGCCACCGGCCGGCGGAGATCTTTTTGAACGAAGCGAAACGCCGGCAGGTAAGCGTGCTGGCCCGCGTGCCGCTCGCCTCCGGTTTGCTGACGGGCAAAATGCGGCCCGATACGAAGTTCGAATCCACCGATCACCGCGAGTTCAATCGAAACGGCGAACAGTTCGACAAGGGCGAAACGTTTTCAGGGGTTGACTACAAAACCGCATTGCAAGCGGTGGAAGAGCTGCGACCGCTCTGTCCGCCAGAGTGGACTTTAACGCAGTTCGCGTTGCGTTGGATTCTGATGAACGATGGCGTCACGTGCGCGATCCCCGGCGCAAAACGGCCTGAACAAGCCGACGACAACTGTGCGGCAGCCGACCTACCGCCGCTTAGCGCTCAAACGATGGCGGCGATCCGACGACTTTACGACGAACGCATTCGTGCTGAAGTGCACTATCGCTGGTGAGGGACGGAGCTTACCGCTGTCAACGTCGACTACTGCAAATGCAACGTTGCCGTCACCGGGTAATGATCGGATGGCCACAGGCCATCGTAGTTCTTGCGGACGATTTCAGCAGCGGTCGGTTTGAATTCGGTCGAGTGCAGTATGAAATCGATTCGCGAGCCTTTGATCGTTCCCTTCCAGTCGTCAAAACTTGCCTCTTCGGGCGAGCGCTCCGAATGGATTTCGCGATAACTGTCGCCAAGCTTTCCGGCAGCAGGCTCTGTGCCGATGAGCGTAGCAAAAGCCTTGGTGTCTTCATGGCTGTTCAGATCACCGATGACAATGATCGGTCGACCTTGGGCCGTTGCTGCGAGTCGCTCGCGCACGAGTGCTGCCGATTTCTCGCGCGCCTGCTCGTCTTGATGGTCCCAATGCATGTTGAGCAGTACGAACTCGCGGTGCAATTGGTTGTCGGCGAGGAGCACCCATGACGCGATCCGCGGCAGATTGTTGTACGAAAATGTCGTGCCTGGCTCTTCGGGAGTGGCGCTGAGCCAAAATGAGCCGGCATCCTTGCGCTTGAACCGCTCTTTTCGGTAGAAAATGCCCGAGAATTCGCCAGCCGTTTTTCCATCATCGCGGCCGATGCCGTAGAAGTCATACTCCGGCAGCGCGTGCTCGAAATCTTCGATCTGCAGCTCACGCGCTTCTTGCACGCCGAGCAAGTCCGGATTTATTTCTCGCACGATGCGAATCGCCCGCTCGCGGCGAGGATGGTCCGGGTCACCCCAGTTGTTTTCCGCTGCCTTCTCGTTGCTGCCTGCCTTGCTGAAACGAACGTTGAACGACATGACGCGCAGATCAGCGTCATCCGCCATGAGCCTGGAAGTGCCCGAAAGTAGTGGGCCCATCAGCGATATGAAAAACACGGCGACGGCGAAATGCGAGTGGTTCTTCATTTACACTTGCGCGCGATCAGTGAAGGTGCAGCAGCCAGCCGTCAATCTTTGCCGACGTGCTTCATCTTCGGCCAGTACTTTTGGAAATCGAAGTCAGGGCTGTTATCAAGGTCATGGCATTGCATGCACATCTGCGCGACCTTGCCCTTGTCATAAACCTGCCCCGGCTTGTTGCCTTCGTTTTCAACGATCTTCAATCGCAAAGCGGCCCGCAGTTGCTCCTTTTGCGCGTCGTTGACCTTTACCAGACCATTCTCAACATCTGCGTGTTTAGCCGCAGGACCGTGGCAGTTTTCACAGCCGTTGCCGACGAGCGCCGGCGTTTCTTTCAAACTCCGGTAGCCGGTTTCGAACGGAAATTGCTTTTGCGGCTCCCACCCCGTCACGTGGCAGCAAATGCACTCGGGATCGTTAATTCGCGGCGGCGTGGTGCGGCTGATCAGCGTCTCGGTCGCCTTCGCATGCGGCGTGTTATCGAACACTTCCGCGGCGTGCGTGTGGCACTCTTCGCAAGTTTTTGTGCCGGCGAATTTGCCGCCGCTGGGGTGCGGCGTGGTCCGTAAACCGAGTCCGTTGAGTCCCATGTTTTCCAGTGAATGCTGATACTCGATCTGCATCTTGGTGATTTCCGGAGCGTCCGCGAATCGATGATCGAGCGGAACAACTTGATAACGGTACGAAGGATTCCCGCCCTTATACAACCCGACCACGACCGCATACTCGGCCTTTTCACCGATTTCAATCAAGTGAGCGTTCGTGCCGTCAATCTTCGAAGGATCCTTCGGCGGCACCTCGGCCCCCTTGGTCGTCAGCACCCAATCGAACCCAAAATCCTTGTAAGTGACCGCTAGCTGCTTCGCCTCGTCCGGCGTTCCGTTGACCAGCAACACGAGGTGATCGCACTTCGCGTTCTTCAGATCGGGCACGATCTCAGGAAGTGCCTGCCTGGGTGGCAGCAATTTGAAATCGTTCAGAGTGCCCAAATTGGCGACTTCCTTCGCGCCGAGAACCGTTGTGGCGCCGATTTTTTGACCGCCGAGCGTGATGATTTTGTAGCGCTTCGTAAGTCCGCTCTTAAAATCGCCAATGGCCACATTCGCCGACACCAGCGGGTTCGTCGCCGGATCGAGGTTGAGGACGATCGGCAGTAAATCCAACTTGAGATCGTTTTCACCGAACCCGACGACCTGGTACCCCATCAACGCGAGTGCTTTGTACGCAAAGTCAACCTTCAGCACCGCCTGAACACCAGTGTCCCTTTCCTGAGAGCCCCCATCCATTGCGATGACGGGCCACCCCTGCTTGCGAAGCTGCTCCAGGAAGGTGAACCGCCGCTTTAGTCCGCCCTTTTGATTCTCGAGGCCCGCGCAGCCGCACGGTTCCAGATACCCTGACATCGAGCCGGTAAATACAAGGGCTACATCTGGTTTCGGCCACCCAACGAAGATCGGGCCGTTAGCCTCGACGGCGTCCACCTTCGATTGCGCCGCCGCGGTCAAACCCTTTTCCGGCGCAGGCGGGTCCGCGCCTCGCAGAATACTGCCGATCACTACCATCCCGATCGACGCGAGCGAAACGATCATCCACCAGTTCGTTCTTTGCATAACGCGAATGTGCATCCGTACTGTCCTGGGTGGAGCTAAACGTGGTGGGACGTCCGTGTCAGATAAACAAACTAAGATCAGCTAACGTTCGACTGCGAACTGCACATCAACGGCCAGCTCTTTGATCTTGGGATTGGTCGTGGTGAGCACGATATGGCCTGGATCGCCTTGAGAGGTATCGAGGTGGACCATCGGCCGCGTGCCAACGGGAATTTCGATTTCCAGCGGAGTCTGCACCAGCGTGTCCTTCAATTTCCGCGGCTCGCCGATTTTGACTTTCATTTCCGGTGGGTCGACGGATTTGATCGCGAATGTGGTCCCCGCAGCTTCGGCTCCCCTCACAACAATGCTTAACTTAGCATGGCCGCCTTCGCTGCTCTTGATGTTCCCCAGCATCAGCGCACTGTGATCTTCGCTCCAGCCCGTGCCGTGGACGCTGATATCCCCCACCACCTGCCCCATGATTGGGATTTCCAACTTCTCTGCGTCCTGCAAATTCGTTCGCAACGACAACCATTGCATAACGCGTCCCGCCGGCAGCCCAGGCAGCGCGGTTACGGTGACCTTAAATCCCCGGCGGGCGTTCTTGTTGGGCAAGTCCTTCGTATCGACCGGCTCGATCTTCACGTCGAAACGATCGCGGGTCGTGGGGTCGGAAAGCACCGGGTCGGTGACCGTCAAATCGTCCTGCAGCATGGCCATCACGAAGGTCTGCGTCGATTTCGATTCGCCGACGGGAATCTTATCGAACATCAAGTCCGACGGTTCGACGCCGCTCGCCGACATGATCTTGCCATCCACCGTCAGCTCGACGGTCGACTGCAGCGGATCGTTCGTCATGATATTGGCGGTCTGCCGGAACGGGCCGTTGTCCGCCTTGGCCGTCCACTGAACTTTCACCTGCGTCGATTCACCCGGCGCTATGGCCGACTCGCTCACTTCTGAAAGCGTGCACTTGCAACTTGTGGTGCCGGCTTTCAACTTAAGGGGCGCGTCGCCCGAGTTCGTGATCGTGAAATTGTGACTCTTCGCCGTACCACGCTGCATCGTGCCGAAGTCGTAATGCGGTTCTTCGACTTTCGCGTGGGCCATCTTTTCTTTGGAACCTGGAACGACGAGCATCGTCCCGCCGGGCAACTCGGTGACCGGCGGCAGGTCATTGCGGACCTGAACGAATGCCACCGCCCCGCCCACCAGCCCGCCAACAAGAACCGCAAACAGAATGAGTCGAATGATTCGCATGGGGACGCCTATCGCCTTTTTACGCTGTACGAAGCGCGATCTTTGGCTGTTCGCTTCATTTTACCCGGCCACTATCACCGCCGCAATTCAACACGAGTTCGCGGCACCGCGTAAAAAACTGCTGGAAGTCATCGCGACGATAATCCGGATACGTCCATTCTAACGGCTGCCAGCGGCGCTGACGGTACGCGAGCGTCACCTCGGCATAAATGCCATCTCGCAGATAAATGCGATGCGCATGGTCCTTCGTCGAAGCCAACACTAGCTTGGCAGCCGTGATGTAGCCGGGGTCAAGATTCAGCGGGCGCGGTTCGGCGTGGTGCCCCAGCGCCGCGTACTCCGCTTCCCAATCATTCGTTTGGCGTTTGATTCCGGCCAGCGCCGACGGATCGATCAACCTCTCGAATACCAGGAACTGCTTCTTGAGTTCCGAGCCCATGGCAGGGGTGTAATATTCAGTCTCCGTGAAGTCGAAAGTGTCGCTCGACAGAGATATAGCACCGTGCTGCTTCACCGCTCGCTCACGAGCCCAATCCAAAGCGTCCTGATAGCGACTCACGACCGCGATGAGCAATGCAACAAACGTTGGATCGTGAACTTCACCCATTGGCAGATGCTAATACGCCCTAGCGAACACCCCTCGTCGCTGACTAGGCTTTCCCGTAAACAAACACTTCCCCGGCTCCTCCGCCGCATTTAACGGCACGCAGCGCACGGTCACTTTGAGCGCCTTCAGCTTCTCGTCCATCTCGGGCGATTCGACGAAATGACAATACGCCAATCCGCCACCTTCGGCGCGTTCTTCATCTTTCGATGCGAAGTAAGCTTCGAAGTCTTGTAAAGTATCGATGCGAATCGTCGCCGCTTCGCGTGCCTGCAGGGCTCGCTGGAAGAGCGCGTGCTGAATTTCCTCGAGCGTCTTGCTGATGTGCGATGCAAAGAGGTCGCGGGGTGCCTCGAACCGTCCGCTAGAGTCGCGCCGGTTATAAGAGACTTTACCGCCCGCGATGTCGCGCGGGCCGATCTCCACGCGCACCGGCACGCCACGCTTCACCCATTGCCATTTCTTCTCGCCGCCACGGATGTCGCGATTGTCGATTCGCACGCGGACTGGCTCCCCCGCGTATAGCTGCGACGTCAATTCTCTTTCGAGCGTTGCGCAATACGGCATCACCTGCGACTTTTCCTCGTCGTTGCGGTAGATCGGCATGATCACGATATGCGACGGCGCCAACTTCGGTGGCAGCGCCAGTCCATCATCGTCTGCGTGAGTCATCACGAGCCCGCCGATCAGTCGCGTCGAAACTCCCCATGAAGTCGTCCAGGCGTGAACCTCCTGTCCGTTTTCATCTTGATACTTGATGCCCTGCGCCTTCGCGAAGTTCTGCCCGAGGAAATGGCTCGTACCTGCCTGGAGCGCTTTGCGATCTTGCATCATCGCTTCGATCGAATAGGTGCTCACCGCACCCGGGAATCGCTCGCCGGCCGTCTTCTCGCCTTTGATCACTGGCATCGCCATCGTGTGCTCGGCGAAATCGGCGTACACGTCGAGCATCCGCATCGTCTCGGTGCGGGCTTCGGCCTCGGTCGCATGCACGGTGTGACCTTCCTGCCACAAGAACTCCGTTGTCCGCAAGAAGAGCCGCGTGCGCAACTCCCAACGAACGACGTTCGCCCACTGGTTAATGAGAATCGGCAAGTCTCGATACGACTGCACCCACCGCGCGAACGTGGCGCCGATGATGGTTTCACTCGTTGGCCGCACGATCAGCGGCTCTTCGAGCTTGGCGCTCGGCGCAGGCTGCAGTCCGCCCTTTCCATCTGGCTCCAGCCGATGGTGCGTAACCACCGCGCACTCTTTCGCGAACCCCTCGACGTGCTCCGCTTCCTTTTCCAAAAAGCTCATCGGAATGAACAGCGGGAAATACGCGTTCTCGTGCCCGGTCGCCTTGAACATCGCGTCCAACCGCCGCTGCATGTTCTCCCAGATGGCGTAGCCCCATGGCTTAATGACCATGCAGCCGCGCACGTCGGAGTTCTCGGCCAGGTCGGCCCCCTTCACGACTTGCTGATACCACTCGGGAAAGTTCTCGGCCCGCGTCGGGCTGATCGCAGATTGCGGTTGCTTGGCCATGCTAAATTGCAACAAGTTAGGAATGGGTAGAAATGATTCTCGATCGCAGGATGAGACTCCGCGATTGGCCGCATTCTACGTTATTCGCGAGGCTGCGAAAATCGCTGGTGTACGCACCAACGCAAGCAGGTTGTGACGCCATCCCCGCTGCCCTAGAATTGCATATCCTACGAACTAATTTGACAACGCACGGTTGTCGCTCCTCACGGCCCACCTCCTCCATGTCCACCACGACCGATCGTCGTTACGTTTGCCAACTTGGCCACAACGAGCAAGTCAGCCAGGTCTTTATGGCATCCGAAAAGCAGCTGCGACCAAATCGCAACGGCAATCTGTATCTGCAACTGCAGCTTTCCGACCGTAGCGGCGCAATTGCGGCCCGCCTGTGGAACGCCAGCGAAAATGACTACCGCGCATTCGAAAATGGCGACTACGTGAAAGTCGATGGCAACACGCAGCTGTTCCAGGGCAACATGCAGTTCATCGCCACCGCGATTCGCCGCGCGCGCCCTGACGAAGTCGATGAAGTCGACTTCATGGTTCTTCGGACTGACGAAATCGACCGAATGGCCCAACGGCTCACGGAGATCCTGCGCACTATCAAAACACCCGAGCTCCGCAACCTGGCTGAATGCTTTTTGATGGACACGAACTTCATCACGAAGTTCACCACGGCTCCCGCGGGCATGAAGAACCACCACGCGTACCGCGGCGGTCTGACGGAACATGTCGTCGGGCTGATGGAGCTCGTGCTGGTCGTCTCTCCCCGCTACCCGCGGCTCGATCAGGATAAACTCCTTATCGGTGCGTTCCTCCACGACGCCGCGAAAGTCGACGAGCTCAGCTACGAACGCGAAATCGCCTACACCGACGAAGGCCAACTCCTCGGCCACATGGTGCTCGCCATGACCATGATCGACGACAAGGTGCGGGAAGCCGAGCGCCTTAGCGGCGAACCTTTTCCGAAGCATCTTGTCACTGAGATCAAGCACATGGTCATTAGCCACCATGGCGAATACGAATACGGCAGCGCAAAGCTGCCGATGACGCTCGAAGCCGTCGCCTTGCACCATCTCGACAATCTCGATGCCAAGTTGGCTAGCTTCACGCAGCTTATGGTCGATTGCCCGAATGTCGAAAGCAATTGGACCCAATATCACGCCAACCTCGGACGAAAGCTCTATAAGGGCGCGAAGACCGAGGAACGCGGCGCGCCGGCAAGCTAGACTCCTGTGCGTTGACTCCCATGGACCGGACCTTTCGTCCGCGAAAATCCCTACTGGTTGAGGGAGTACTATGCGCGGCTGTCTTCGTGGTCGCAATTTTGGGCTACGGCAGCCTGCTAATTATTGAGGATCGCGCGCCCGCGCTGGGGTGGCTCGGAATCGTGTTGTTCGGCACGATGCTCATTCTCAGCATCGCCATGATCGTGACCTACTTCCGAACCAGCGTTACCGTCAAAGGCGACACATTCCGAATCCAAACTTTATTCCGCGACATCGACATCTGGTCTCCGGAAATCACCGGGCTCGAGTGGAAGTGGACTCAAAAGGTGCGACTTTCCACTATCGCACAGAAGGTGACTATCGAACTGAAGCAATTCGACATCGCAGATCGCTTGGAGATCATACGCGCTTGTCGGCGTCTGGCGCCGCCGGCTAGCCAAACAAGCTGGAACGAGTTTTGCCATCTGGTGGCACTACCTCTTCGCGAAGGCCGAGAACCGCGCCGGCCAAGTACAGTGGAAAACCACCCGCTATCGCTTCCCGAACGCTCGCGAGTCTTCGTCTCTCGGCGGCGCTATGACTATTTTTTTGGAACGCTATTTTTCACTGGCTTGGTCGGAGCGGCCATCGTCTGGTTTCGCATTGCCGATCCCCGCGCCTTTGCGATTCCATTCGTCGTCGTGATGCTTTGGCTGTTCTTACGATTCTCCACGCCCAAAGAGGGTCAGTGGATCGCAAGATGGACCGCAACGAAGGAAAGCAAGCTGTCTGGATTGGTCCACCTGGCTCTGCCGGTCATGTTTGTGCCGGTGTTGATCTGCGCTTGGCTCGGCATCAACGGAATGATTTTTATGTGGCTGGGCATTCTAGTCATGCTGGGACTTTTCGCGTTCTACATGCCGCACATAATCCGGCGCGAAAAGGAACAACGCGCACTTAATACCGCCGAAGCCTCATTGTCCGCGAAACGGTGGGAGGCCGAAGAATCACTCGCGTGAAACAGTTGATATGGCTCACTACGACTACCCCGCCGCCGAACGAAGCACTGTCGCCTAACAACTACTCGCGTTATTCTTACTTCATGCCAGATCTACGCTCTTCTGTATTGGAATATGTCACCAAACCGAACTACCACCCGGTCAAGCCGGCGGTGATTGCCAAAAAGCTCGGTCTCTCGAGGGAGTCGTCACAGGAACTCCGGAAGATTATCAAAGGACTCGTAAAGTCCGGCGAGCTTGCGTTCGGTCCCAGTCATTTGGTCTACCCCGCAGCGAGCTCCCCTTCGCAACGAAAAAAGGCCGCCGCCGACACCGCAAAAGCGGCAGCCAAGGAGTCGTTCCGCACCGCGCTCGAAGAAGGCCAGCACGCGAAGGCGGCCACGCCATCTGGTAAACCGAAGAGTGGCGGCCCGCCCCAAGAAAAGGTTGCTAAGACGACTGCACACGCAAAAGGCTCCAAACGAACGGACCATTTCACCGGCACGTTCCGCCGTGCCGCCGGCGGATTCGGGTTCGTCCGACCGGAAGGCACACAACGCGCCGAGGGCCGCGACGCCGACATCTTCATCCCCGCCGACAAATGTGGCGACGCCGCCAACGGTGACACTGTCTCCGTCCGCCTCGAATCGAAGCGCGGCCGCATGGGCAAGCAAGAGGGCCGCATCATCGACGTCGTCGAGCGTGCCACCAACCGCTTCGTCGGCGTCTATTTCGAACAGGCCGGCATGGGCATGGTGCAAATCGATGGCAAAATCTTCGGTAACGCAATTTTCGTCGGCGACCCCGGCGCGAAAGGGGTGCGAACCGACGACAAAGTCGTCATCGAAATGGTCCGCTTCCCATCGCACGTGCACGACGGCGAAGGCGTCGTCGTCGAAGTGCTCGGCCCCCGCGGCGAACCGGGCGTCGACACGATGTCGATCATCTATGAATTCAATCTGCCCGGCGACTTCGATGACGACGTGCTCGAAAACTCACGCAAGCAAGCAGAACTATTCGACGAGTCGATTCCGCGTGGTCGACACGATTTAACCGCGTCGACAATCATCACGATCGACCCGATCGACGCCCGCGATTTCGACGACGCCATTTCGCTTGAGCGGATGGACAACGGCCATTGGATGCTTGGCGTCCACATCGCCGATGTCTCCCACTTCGTGCAGCCCAAATCGCCGCTCGATCGCGAAGCCTACGACCGGGCCACCAGCGTGTACTTGCCCGACCGCGTCATCCCGATGCTGCCGGAAATCATTTCCAACAACCTGGCCAGCCTCCAACCGAACAAAGTCCGGTACGCGCTCACAGCGAAAATGGAAATGACCGAAGAGGGAATCCTCGTCGATACGGAAGTTTTTAAGAGCGCGATCAAGAGTGCCCGTCGCTTTACGTATGAAGAAGTCGACGAGTACCTCGCCAACCGCAACGCCTGGAAGAAAAAACTCTCGGCCGAAGTGCACGCCCTGCTCGGCCGCATGCACGAACTGGCGATGATGCTCCGCGCCCGCCGCTTCAAACGAGGAGCGCTCGAGCTTTCGATGCCCGAGATGAAAATCGATCTCGATGCCGATGGCCGCGTCACGGGCGCTCACCTCGCCCAAAACACCGAAAGCCATCAGATCATCGAAGAGTTCATGCTTACCGCGAACGAAGCTGTCGCCCAAAAGCTCGAAGACGCCGGCCTCATCTTCCTCCGCCGCGTCCACGGCAGCCCCGATCCGCGAAAGATGAAGGTTCTCACAGAATTCGTCCGCGAGCTCGGTTACGAAGTCGACAACCTCGAAGACCGCTTCGAGCTGCAAAAACTACTCGACTCGGTGAAAGGCGACCCCCGCGAACACGCAATCAATTACGCCACGCTTCGCTCGATGCAGCGGGCAACGTACAGCCCCGAGGAAGACGGCCACTACGCGCTCGCGAGCGATTGCTACTGCCACTTCACCTCGCCTATCCGCCGCTATCCAGATCTCACGGTCCACCGCCTCGTCGATCTACTCAACCGCGGCAAGAAACCTGATCAGCGGCTCGAGCAACTCATGGCCGATGGCGACCACTGCAGCGAACGCGAACAGCGCGCCGCCGAAGCCGAACGGGAGCTTAAAAAAGTGAAGCTGCTCCTCTACATGTCCGACAAAATCGGCACCGAGCTCGATGGTGTCATCACCGGCGTCGAGAACTTCGGCCTGTTCATTCAGGGCAGCGAAATCCCGGCTGAAGGCTTCGTGCACATCAGCAGCCTCACCGACGACTACTACCGCTACGACCGCGCCGGCCACATCATCGCCGGCCATCGCAATGGCAACTCGTACCGCCTCGGCGACACTGTCCGCGTCGCCGTCGCGGCGGTCGATGTCGACACTCGCACGCTCGATTTCCGCCTGGTTGCCCGCAAAGGCAAAGCGCCGCAAGGCCGAATCAAGCGCCCAACAAAATCGCGTGGCCGGGAAACCGGTAAGTCGGCCAAGGAATCCGGCGGCGCCAAGAAAAAGATCCGCCCCGGCAAAAACGAACGACGGACAAAACGGGGGCTGTAACGTCGCCCTCGTTCAATCAAACTTCATCTCCGGCTCATCCGCCGAATTGAAATACACGGCCGGCACCGGCACGCCGAGCATTTTCAGAAACAGGCACAGCTGCCCGCGGTGATGTACCATGTGGTTCACGCACCACACCCGCAGCACATATGCCCGCGAGGCAATGTGCATCACCTCATCCGCATTCTTCAGTGTCCAAGATCGTTCGAGCGCGGCGTCATCCATCTTATGAAACGCTGCTAGAACTTTAGCCGCACTTTCGTCGAACACGTTCAGCAGTGAGTCCAGCGAAGTGAAATCACGCGGAATATGTGGCGGCGACGTAAAGTTAATTCCATCTTGCTCGATGCCCAACGCACACCAAATCGGCATCGTCGCCACGTGTCCCGCCAGCTGCTGTAGCGTCATTGATTTTTCGTGCGGCTTCCACTCAAAGTGCTCCTCAGGCACGCGCTCCAGCACACGGCGTGTCGTGGCCAATTCGCGGTCGAGATCGCAAAACGCCAAATCTCTAGTTGAAAGCGCACATTTGGGGCCAGACATACTTATTTCCGATCTTTGAATCGATTTACGGTCAAGATAACTACTTGGATGCCGCCCCATCCGTACCAATCAAATACATATGCTCATCCCCACGCAGCAATAACTTGCCACGAATCGGCACCGGCGTCGCAAACATCCGCTCGCCCATGTCATTCGACGCGAGCTGCTTGTAACCGCCTTCACTCACTTCGCCAACAAACGCAGCGCCATCCTGCCGCACGCAGAATAATTTGTTGCCCGCAAGGATCGGCGAAGAATAGAACTTCGCCCGATTTTTCGGCAAATCTGCCGACCACAGTTCTTTGCCGGTTTGCAAATCGAAGCAGGTGATGTGTCCAGCGTCGCTCAGCACGTACGCCGCGCCGTTGGTCGTGACCGGCGTCGGAATGTCGGCGCTCGTCGTCTTCCCTTCCTTCGACCAAAGTTGCGCGGATTTGGTAACGTCACCGCTCCCATCAACTTTCACGGCCGTTAGAAGCGCACCACGCCCATGCGGCACAACGGCAACCCCGTCGCTCACCGCGGGCGACGCAATCGTTCGCCAATTGCCCTCGTCCTTCGGATTAAATCCGCCACACTCCCATAACAATTTGCCATCGGCTGCATCGTGGCCGGTAAGATGGTCGGCGCCCCACGTCACGATCACATCGCGGCCATCGCTCTTCACGATCTGCGGCGTCGAGTACGACTGATCACATTCCACCGGGCAATCGTATTGCCGCGCAGTCTTCCAGATTTCTTTGCCCGTGTTGATATCGAACGCAGCCAGGTAGGCATCCCCCGTCTGAATGACGGCCACGATCACGTGGTCGCCATGAATCACCGGCGACGTCCCCAAGTCCCACCACAGCGTATCCTTGCCGTACTTATCTTGCAGATTTAGCTTCCACTTCTCGCTGCCATCCAAACCGAAGCAGGCTAGCGTGCCCGACTTGAAGTACACGACAACATTCTTTCCATCCGTCGCCGGCGAAGAATTGCTTCCCGTCGCGTTCCCGTGCTTGCCCGGCCGCTCCTTGCCGAGCTTCTTCCGCCACAGCTCTTTACCTTGCATGTCGTAGCACAGCACGCCGTCTTCACCCTCGATCGGCGACGTCACAAAAATGCGGTCATCCCAAACCGCCGGCGTAGACGTCCCGCGCCCCGGCAACTCAACTTTCCACTCCACTCCTTCGGTCGGCGAAAACTTAACCGGATATTCTCCCGCCGCCGCCACGCCGTTTCCC
>JABDGM010000059.1:0-95 GCA_013286045.1 Planctomycetota bacterium
GATCCGACCGGCCGCAACCTCGTCATGCGTGTGCGATCCAACCGCGCTCACGACTAGTTCCGAGTCAGGCGCTTCTCTACGTAGTCGCTCGAGCA
>JABDGM010000059.1:105-4891 GCA_013286045.1 Planctomycetota bacterium
GTCCGTCATGGTTATTCGAAAGCGTTCGCGACTTTGCCCAGGGATAAATTCCTGATCGTTCACCAGGGTATTCAGGCGCCGCATGATCGCTTCGGTCTCGCGCAAAATCCGTTCACCTCGCGGCGTGCGTTCATAGGCGCCATCGGAACGGACGAGCAGAGGATCGCCGAACGTTGCCCGCAGTCTGTTCAAGGCGCGGCTCATGGCGGGCTGGCTTAAGAAAGCACGTTTGGCAGCGCGGCTGATGTGCCGCTCCTCTAACAACGGCTGGATCGTCCGCAAGAGATTCAGGTCGACATTTCTTAAATGCGTTTCACGCATATCGCACATTTACACAATGCATTGGCCGAATGTAAGGGAGCGAGCAAAGTCAATCAAGAAAGGAGAAGAAGAACAAAAGGATAAGCAGAAGGATATTATGAAGCAGACACTTACAATCCCAGAGACGTTCCTCGGCGTCGGCTACACCAAAGACCGGGCTGGGCTTCCCCTGGAGGCGGTGCGTGTACCTGTGCGGCAGCCGGCGGCAGACCAAGTTTTGATTCGCGTCGCCGCCTCGTCACTCAACCCGCTGGAGTACAAACTGGCCGAGCTTAACTTCCTCGGGCGGACGCCGCCTGTCGTCCTGGGCCTCGATCTATCCGGAATCGTTGCGGCCACAGGCAGCGCCGTGCGCGACGTAGCCGTCGGCGACGCAGTCGTGGCGATGGCTGATTTAAATGGCGACGGCGGCTGGGGCGCCGGAAACGGCGGCGAACCCAGCTATGCGCTCGCCAAGGAGTTCTTGACCGTCCCCAAACCGGAATCTTTGAGCTTTCTCTCTGCGGCTGCACTGCCGATGTGCTTCCTCTCCGCCTTCGCGGGTCTCTACGGCACTGTGGGAGTGGGCGATACCGTGTATATCCCGGGCGGCGGGGGTGGTGTTGGACATCTCGCCGTGCAGATGGCCGCGCGTGTACTGGGCGCCGGTCAGGTAATTAGCAGCGGTAGCACTTCGCAGTCGATGGCGTTGGCCCGGCAGTCTGGCGCGCACTACGTTTTTGATTACAAGCACGACGACATTGCTGCGGAAATCGCCAAGCTGACCAGCGGCCGGGGCGCCGACCTGGTTTTTGATGCCACGTACAGTGAGCGGGGCTTCGTTGAGACGGCGAAAGCAGTGCGACGGGGCGGCAGCTGGGTTGTGCTCGGCGTCGGCCCCGGAAAGACGACTCGTTTAGTCGAAACCCAGAGCCCGGTCGATGCCATCTTGACAGAGCGTGGTGTCAAGCACATCAACGTCAACATCCTGCGCTACTTCTCCGAACCCGCTATCCTGGATGACAAGGCGAAGGCTTTCCTTAAGCGGGGAATGACTCTGGCGATGGAGTGGGCGAGGCAAGGTCTGGTAGTGCCGCATGTCGGCAGGACTATCGATAGCACGGTCGAGGCGATCAATGTGGGGCTGCTGTCGCTGAAGTCCGGCAGCGCCACGCTGGGTAAAGTGGCGGTGATCGTGGATCAAGATATGGCGATCGATACGCGGTAACAACCGTGTGATCTGGCGGCCAGGGCAGCGTTCCGGGGCGACGGAGCCCCTGGAGCGTTGCGTCGCTTGCGAGGCCGATCGGGTCGCGACCCGTACCTCTCCACGCTTGGGCCTAACCTCACGATTCACGCTGATCCATCATCAGCGCTGCTCACCGCTGGCCTCGCAAGCGAGGCAGCGCTCCATAGGCGGCGCCTCGCCAAGGTGAGACAACAATGTGGGTAGCCGCGTTATCCCGTGACCCGAATTACGATCTTGCCGAAGGCGCCGCGATAGAGATGATCGTAAGCCGCTAGCGCATCCCCAAAGGGATATACGGTATCTATGACGGGATGCAGTTGGAGTTGCTCAAACTTTCGCGTCATATCTTCGAGCGCGCGTCTCGGACCAACGGAGATTCCTCTCAGAATGACCTGTTTCAACAACAACGAAAAAATAGGGAAATCAGACGAGAAGTTCGCGAGGATTCCAATCACGGCAATTTGACCTCCTGGTTTAATCGCTGCAATCGACTGGGCTAAACTTTTGCCGCCAGCCACTTCGAGGATGTGATCCACCCCCGCGTGCGCGGTCAGCTTAAGGACTTCTTTTTCCCACTCCGAAGTGCGGGCGTAGTTAATGCCCTCGCCGGCGCCCAACGCCTTGACGCGTTCCAGCTTCGCGTCGCTGCTTGAAGTCACCAGAACTCGCGCTCCGAGCGCGGACGCTATCTGTAGACCAAATATCGAAACGCCGCCAGTGCCCTGAACCAGCACCGTCTGATCCGCCTTGAGCTGTCCTTTCTCAACCAGGGAGTACCAAGCAGTCAAACCGGCACATGCCAGCGACGCGGCCTCTTCGTCCTTCGTTGTCGTGCGGCGGCCCGTCCACCCAGCGAGTGCAGTACTGGACGATCACGCGGTCACCCACGCGAAACCGGGTGACCTCGTCGCCAATTTCGACAACCTGGCCCACGGCGTCCGCGACCTGAGTCATAGGGAACCGCATGCCGGGATTATAAAACCCCTCCACCAGAAGCTTGTCCCGATAATTCAGGGAGACGGCGCCAACCCGGACGAGTACCTCGGTCGGGCTAGGTTCAGGGATCGGTTTGTCCGTTAACGCCAGATTCTCCTTGCCGAAACCATGTAATTCCCAAGCTTTCATTTCGCGGGTTCTGTTAGTTAGGATGAAAGGTCTTTTGCTCGACCTTTACTCGAGCGTCTTGGAACCTGAGGTCGCTTCCGCTTAGGAAGCGGGATGCTTTCCCGGATGCGTCCGAGCGATGTAGACCGCGCACGTTCGAATTCTTCGCTTTCCTCCATGAGCGCAGCGACGTTGGCCACCGCCTCATTCGCAACCAGATCGAAGACGAGCTGCTCGACATCCACATCTGCCCGTAGTTCCCCGGTGGACTTCGCATCGGTAATTAGCCTGCGGTAACGCTCTCGGGTCGCGACGCGATGTTCGACGATCCGATCGTGGATGCGTCCCTGGCGGGCTCGGTATTCGCTACTGACAGCGTTCACGAAGCAGCCCCCTGGTAGGGTCCGTCTCTCAACGAAATCGAACCAGCCTTCGACCAGTGCCAGCAGCTTCGCCAATGCGGTCTTCTTGTTCATCGCTGGAAAGATCACCGTTGCATGGAATAGCTCTACGGCCTTCTCGAGGGTCGCGAGTTGCAGTGACTCCTTGTCCCCGAATAGGACCTGGATATTCCCTTTACCGACCCCGGCCTCAGCGGCTACCCGCCCGATGGATAGGCCTTCCAGGCCGTCGATCGATGCGATCCTGGCTGAACGCGTCAAAATCTCCGCTCTCGCTCTCTCGCCTCGCAGGCGACGTCCATTTGTCTTAGTCATTTTCGTGTAGCCAAATCAGCCCGGCAAAAGGTTGGTCCGGTTTAGTTCCGATCGGTAGTAATTGTTGATTATAATATATACGATCGTATGTCTACATATGATTGGCCTGATATGTCTGTCAATCGAAAATTAGCTGCTTTCTGGGGCTTTTGTCTAGACTAACGGAGGTTGGCGACTTGACAGCTCGTTTTCAATAAATATACATACGACCGTATTTATTTACTCGACACGGAATTTTCGGCTGCTCTCCTGTCCAGTCTAACCATCCCTAAGGAATTTTAAGCGATGAAAGACATCCAACCGGTTTCCGATAATATTCACAATATACTCGGCGAAGGCGTCGTTTGGGACGCCGGCGCCGGCTCACTGCTTTGGACCGATATCGAGCGAAGCGAGTTGTGGACTCTTGATTCATCCGGTGAGATCAAGGTCGTAAACGCACCTGAGCGCATCGGCTCTTTTGCTCCGTGTGAGAGCGGCGGAATCGTCGCTGCATTTGCTAGCGGGTTCGCTTTCTGGGATCCCCGGAGCGGCCAACGCCAAGATATTGAAAAATTTGAGCCTCGCTTGCCTACCACGCGCCTTAACGATGGTGGAACCGATCGACAGGGTCGATTTCTCGCCGGCGGATTTGACGAAGGAGGCGGCAAACCGATCTCTTCATTGTGCCGTCTCGATTTCGATCTCTCCGTGCACACGCTTCTGACCGATATCTGTTGCTCGAACGGACTCTCCTTCAGTCCCGACGGCCGGATTATGTACTTTGCCGATACGCCTAAAGCCGTCATCTGGCGTTTCGACTATGATATCGACAGCGGAGTCTCGTCCAATCGCCAAGTTTTTGCGACTTTTGACAATCAGCCTGGCGCTCCGGACGGTTCCTGTGTTGATGCTGATGGCTGTCTTTGGAACGCACAATGGAATGGCAGTCGGGTAGTTCGCTACACACCAAGCGGGCGGATCGATCGGGTAATTGAGATGCCCGTCCACAAGCCGACTTGCCTCGCGTTCGGTGGAAGTAAGCTAGATACTTTGTATATCACATCAGCTCGATATCATATGCCGCCTCATGAGCTTGAGGCTGAGCCTTTGGCCGGAGCGCTCTTTGCGATTTCTCCTGGAGTTACTGGCCTGGCCAGCGAAAAGTTCGTCGCCTGAATTGGGTCGATCTTGGGATGGGTAAACCAAGGTGGAATAGCTGGGCGGCCGAAGTACTACCATCCTGGTAGCGATGAAGACGGCAGTGTCTAATCGGTTTCAAAGATTTGCCAATCGACCAATTGTTAACGTATGCGGAGAACCTGTATGACCAGAATGCGACCGGCTCGGGGCATCCTTCTGTCCTGCGTCCTTGTTAGCTGCCTGCACTCAGTTGCGGTGCATGCGGAAGCTCCCACCGCTACGCGAGCATCACCGC
>JABDGM010000059.1:4901-19105 GCA_013286045.1 Planctomycetota bacterium
GCGATGGCCAGCACGATTTCGATTTCAATCTCGGTACGTGGAAAACGCATATCCGCCGTTTATTGCATCCGCTCTCAGGCTCGGACGAGTGGGTAGAACTTGATGGTACGGTTGCCGTCCGCAAAGTTTGGGGTGGCCACGCACAGTTGGAGGAAATCGAGGCGGATGGTTCAACGGGCCACTTTGAGGGGCTGACACTGTTCCTTTACAATCCAGAGGCGCATCAATGGGCGCAATATTTTGCCAACAGTGCAGCCGGAGGGAAAACCTGGGAGTCGAACTTTATCGCAACTTTGACGCGGGAAAATGAGACCCAGCAGAAATCCGAGAGCGTTTCCCCGCAACCGTCCTGGTTGCCCAAGCCCTCACATGATTTCGACTTCAATTTCGGTGTCTGGAAGACTCACATCACCCGCAGGCAACATCCTCTCACCGGCTCAAATACCTGGGTTGACTATGATGGCACATCAGACGTCAATAAAATCTGGAACGGGCGCGCCAGCCTGTTCGAACTTGAAGCCACCGGGCCGGCAGGACATATCGAAGGTGTTGGTTTACGGCTTTACAACCCTAAGTCGCGTCATTGGAGCCTGAACTGGGCCAGCAGCAGGGACGGAATGATAGGCAAGCCGATGATTGGCGAGTTCGCCAATGGTGAGGGCCACTTCTATGATCAGGAAGATTTCCAGGGACGAAGCATCCTTGATCGCAACGGTTTCTCCGACATCAAGCCGGACTCTAGCCGTTTTGAACAGGCGTTCTCTGACGATGGAGGAAAGAATTGGGAGACGAATTGGATAATGACTTTCACTCGATGAGCAAACTGGCGGATGAGCGGGAGCTCATCCCTACCGGACTTACGCCCCGCAAATTTGCTCCGTGTCATTTTTACCACTTGGCGGAGCCGGCCAACTGGCCCTTGATTCGACGGCACGGTTTGTTGAGCACCGAACGCCTGTTAGACTTAGCTAAAGTACCGCAGAAGAAGCGAGCAGCGATTCTCTTCCAACATCGCCCCGAATCAGTCGTGCTAGCCAATGGCGTTATCATCCGCGATCAAAAACCGATGCCGCCGCTTCTGCTCGCGCGAGCGCTGCCGACGGATGTGTCCCCATCTGAGTGGTACCGATTTCTGAATCGATTCGTTTTTCTTTGGTCGAATCGTGAGCGAGTTGAACGCCATCTTGGCGCGTGTGGAAGGCCTCAAATCCTGCTGGCGTTCGACGCACCGCACCTTCTAGATAAGCTCGGAGATAGAATCTATCTCTCACCGATCAACAGCGGCAATGCTCGTCGCCGGCCGGCTCTGCGTTCAACTCTTACTTTTGTTCCGTATCGGGAATGGGTTAAGTCGGGTTGGCGAGCGATAGACGGTGAAAGCCGGCGGCGTACCGGTGCGCCGGCTGAAATTTTGGTGGAAGGAAATCTTACTCTAGAACCGTTCCTGCTTGCGGCCGGTACGGTTCGGCACGGATCGGCCGCAAGTTTTGAGGCGGAACTGAGCCGGTCTCAGCTACGTCGAGGCAAAGAGAAGCGGGAACTAGCGCAGCCCCGGGATCGTCCCGGGTGAAATAGAAATAGATTTACGCAGATAAGAGAAAATCGAATACGGAATGCATGGATGAAGTAACTTCCAACAGCTATGAAACAGCCACCGAAACAACGCTCCTAACGCGATGGAATCTGCGACTCAACACACATTGCAGTTCATCGAATCCGTAACTGCAGACGGATATTTTGGGCGTCAATGACTTCGCGTTTGATGGCATTCTTTTTATTCAGTCGCTTCACCATATTAATCCCTTGGATCAATCGCTTGCCCAAGCGGCGCGTCTTCTGGATAAGGGCGGATTCGTGCTTGTGGATGACTTCGCCTTTAACCGGATCGACGAAAGGACCGCCGTCTTGTTGCAGATATGCTCGTCGTTCGCGCCTTGAAAATCAGCCAAATGATCCGGCAGCTGCCGGACGGTACGCCTCCTACTTATGACTCGATGCACTAAGGCCAACGTATGAGCAACGTTAGTAGGAAGAAAAAGGCGTTGTCCCCTGAACAACGTAAAGAACTACTCGGAGCGCTGAAAGCGCGTTTTGAGAAGAACATGAACCGCCACAAAGGTCTGGAATGGGCGAAAGTACAAACAAAGCTCGAAGCTAATACTGCAAAACTGTGGTCACTCAATGAAATGGACCGAACTGGTGGTGAACCGGATGTGGTTGATCATGATAAAAAAACCGGGGAATACATCTTTTGCGATTGTTCGGCAGAAACACCCAAGGGCCGCAGAAATGTTTGCTACGACCGTGACGCTCAGGAGGCGAGGAAAGAATTTAAGCCCGAAAACAACGCGATGGATGTGGCGGCCGCCATGGGCATTGAGCTCTTAACGGAAGAACAATATCGAGAGCTGCAGAAACTTGGAAATTTCGATACGAAAACGTCCAGCTGGGTGAAAACGCCTTCTGATATCAGAAAACTCGGCGGCGCCCTCTTTGCAGATCGCCGCTACGACACCGTCTTCGTTTATCACAACGGTGCGTCCTCTTACGTTGGCAGCAGAGCGTTTCGTGGCTCGCTAAGGGTCTAAAAACGCCGAAGGCTCGCTTCTACGTCCTGGGCTGACAACCTTCTGTATAAACAAGCGCGGGATAAATTCCGTATCCGGACTGGCTACCAAAGGCTAAAGGTCGTCGATCTCGTTTAGGGGGCTCAGTATTCGGGTTCATTCCCCGATTCATCGATTTGATGATACTTTGGCCTCTGATTGAAGCCGACCTTCAGCGGCATACCACGCGAACGAAAAAACTCCTGACACGCCAACTCGATGCTACGGTGGTTTATCATCGCTCTCCGCCCAGCTCGGCGAAGGGGGTCGCTCTTCTCCTCGGATTGGCGCTCAACATTCTGGCTGGCGTTTGCAGTGTCCGCTTCAGGCCGGTCAAATTCGTCACCCGGTCCCCCATTAAAGCTTTTCAGACGATGTGCTTCACCCTGTCCGCTGGACTCAATCAGTTCACAGTTACTTTGTAACCAAATCTTAATTGCGAGTGTCAGCACTGGAGAAGGGCTGCCAGCCGCACTCATTTTGTTTAACCACGCGTCCTTTTCGGGATCATCTGTTCTCCAACCTTTTTCGGAAAACTCGACTATTGATCCATCCTTGTGCTTCCAGCGGAATTGAAAACTCATGGCTCCCAACTTTCTAATTTAAGCGGCGCTTGCCGTGTGTTTTCTACGCAACAGGGGCAACGTCACGTCTTTTATCACTAGATGATGCGAGTCGAAAGATGTGTAGTCTGCAGGTTCCATAGTCTTTGACACGAGGCGCGAAGTCGGTGGTTGCAGTAGTCAACAGAGGGGAGTTACTACCGGGTTACAGGTCATACAATTACACTTTAGTGCTAACCGAGTACTCCCTTCGGTATGATATCCCTTCTGCAAACTGATAGTCGTGTTTCGGGGCAGCAGTCGCCACCCTTTCCGCCTTCCTTGAAGCTGGAAGAGCTGCTCCGGCCCGGAGCTAGACGGCCAATGGTACGTGGTCGAGCAATCGAAGCTACCGGCCTCGAGAATTCTCCTGGCAAGCCAATACCCGCTTCGGAAGGAGAAGGGTCGCTAGCGGGACGATTGTACACCAGGATGAAGGAATAGGCGGAGAAGATAATTGCCGGCTTAAAAGCTTTGAGGGGATGCGCGAGCGATTCCTTGACAGCTCATCGTGAAAAGCAAAGTCGAATCGATCGGCACCGGATTGTACCGATCGCCGAATTTCTTGTCTGACAGTCAGCGCTGGGTAGAAGTGTTAAAGATGCGTAACAAAATGAAATACAATCGCCTATCCTAGTCGTGGCTTCGGGAGAACCGTGAGTCATGAAAAATCAGGTAGTTAGGGATGCGATAGCTAGCAATAACAAATACTATTCTCCCATGGCTCTGATTGTACCCGGCGTCGCGCTAGCCATGCTTACTGGGTGTTCCACACTAGGCAGCGGTGCCTCGGGAGAACCCGCGCCGACCACCGCCAGTAAAACCTATCTGGAACAGCACTCATCCGTGTCTGATCAGGTAGCGGACAGTCCCGATCCAGGCTATGAATGGTTCTACTGACTTTCCGCGGGTTACGCTTAACGTCTGAGCAGCGCCCGAGATTTCAGTTCGGGTAGTTCGGCTGAGAGGAAGGCCGCGGATTAAAGTCGGCCGGAATATGGTTGGGTCTCCCGGTGTCGGTGGGAGTAATATGCAAGTGAGTCTTAAGTGGGTTGTCACCCCACTGCGGCAATTTGGTGATATCAGCGTCTGGAATCAAAACGTAGTCTGACGGGAGGACATCGTGCGCCCGCAAACGGCTGATGCTGAACGCCGAAGTCAGGTCGCCGACTGAGCTGTTCGGGTCATCCTCTGGACCAAGATTGTCCTGGTTGTAGATCTCTTTTCCTCGTGCCAACGCCTGGTGTTCGTCCGGCAGATCCGCGAGTGCCGGTAACTTGAAGATCAAATTGATGAATTTGATAATCGAATTGGTATCGCCCAGTTCGTGAGAAACAACATGGGTTTGGGCGTACGGCGAAATCACCAGCAACGGAACGCGGGGCCCTCGGCTCAGCTGTGTGTTATTGGGATCATAGGCGACGATCGCCGGAGGGACATGATCGTAAGTACCTTCGGAATCATCCCAACTGATAATGATAGCGCAGTTATTCCAGTACTCACTATTCGCGATTGCATTCACCACTTTCGCTACGAGTGCTTCACTGATCTGTGAGTCGGAATACCCCTCGTGATCGTCGTCGCCGACGAAGTTCTTCAGGACGGTAGCATTATTAGCGGCATTCAGCGGAACCAGACCATACTGGTTCTTAAAACCTCCTTTGATGTAGAAGACACCGCCAGCGCCGAGATTTGCGTTGCCGATATCTGTGAAGAATTGAGAATAAGTGTGTAGGTTCTTATTGATCTTCGGGTTAGCAGCAACGTAGCCGAAAAATTGAGGCGCGTTATGGTGTTCGATGTAGGCGCTTTGGCCGCCGATATCCGCCGTGCCACTGTTGAACCCCTCCTCGTACCATCCCCAGTTGACAGAAGCCTGATTCAGGCCAGCGAGGAATTTAATATCGTCCTGTATGTCCGCCAAATCGGCTGCTTCGTTAAGATCAAACTGCTGGAGGTTCTGCATAGCGCTGCCGGTCAAGCTCAAAGGCAAGGTAGCGAACGTCAGATTCAGCTGTGGATCAGTGCTACCCGTGTTTGGCATATGCTCTGCGTCCTTGAGCGGATCTTTTTTTGAACCCCAGAGCGGATCAACATCTTCCTCCACTGGGACCCCAATTCCCAAGGCTACGTTCGCGGGGACGTTTAGGGCGTCGGTCGTTGGATGCTTAACCCATTGAGTTGAGCCGGACTGGCCCGCGATGAGAGAAATATTGTCAGGACTCGATGGTCCTACGATGGTTTGGAAGTGGTTGTCGAAGAGCGCGAACCTGCTGGCGTAGTACCAAAGGAAAGGGATGGTATTGCCGTCAATGTAAGCCATGGTGAGTTCCCCGAACTGTTTTGCGGTCTCGGTGGGGACCGCGGTCGTGAAGTGGAGACTCTCTTCCGCCAAGGCAAAGTGATCCATTAATGGCTTGCACTTAATAACGTTCATCTTCTCCACCAATGACGAATGAGAGTGGCTCATATCATCCAAGTCCCAGGCATCCTCGGCTTGACCCACGCGAAACGGCTGAATGGTGCTGTAGTTCCCATCCGTATCGAGAATCGGTTGAGCAAACCCAGGGGTCTCGGATTCGCCCTGCGAAAACAGGCCATGGGCGCCAGGAAATGTGCCAAACATTTGATCAAAAGCCCGGTTCTCTTGGAAAATTACGAAGACATACTTCACCCGTTCTCGCAGGAGTTTAATTATCTCCGGAGTTTTAGAGACAGCATCTATCTTGGTGTCGGTGACGTGTGGCGCGATCTCTAAATCCGGATTGGGCTGATTCTGAACTAAGGGTTCGTCCTCCCCGAAGGTGAAGGCGGGCGCAAGACTAAGGCCGAGCGTCGCGGTGAGGCAAACAGTATGGATAAGGCGCATTTTAAATGTCCGGTTACAGGACCAGTGAGAGGTGCGGTGCCGCCCAGCAGCCTGCTCTCCCGAGGTGTGACATTTTTGTCATACAGGGCCTCAATTGCAACTGATCATGACCATTCTGTAAAGCAGTGGCCAGATACTTGTTGTGCCTCCGTTCTCGTACTCGTTGTCGTCCTCGATTCCGAGCGACCGAAATTGCCGGCTAAGGCGAAATTGAGCGGATTGCGATTCGAACGAACAGTCCCGCCACCTACAAGACCACGCCGGGCTTCCGGGTTATCGTAGGATCTCTATCTCAAACTTAATTGGAGGAAGTAATTTCGTCTCCGAACGATAACCGGGTCGCAAGGCGATTTACTGGTCGTGTGCTCTCTCGGACAACTCTTTCTCCGCTCTCAGCCAATCCTCGCGTTCGTCGCCTGGCGTCTCACCCCGCTCTAAATACAGCTCGTACGCTCGACGCGCGATTTGTTCATACTTAGGCGCGAGAACATTCGCGCTGCCCGGGTCGATTTCGACGTTTTCCTCGACGCTGGATCCCTCAACGGCCTCGGGTCTCGGTGTGTCGGCAATTACGGTGCCATGCTTTTGTGTCAGGCGAGGTTCGTCTCCTTCGCCTGCAATCCGGCCGCGGCCGGTTTTTCCCATACCGGATGCTATCGCTTCTGTAAGGACGGTTGCCGGCGATATCTCTCTGTCTTGAAATAAAGGCTTCTGCTCAACCGGTTGTTCGACACTCGAAGTGGGCACCTCGACTATGGTCGGTTCGGTCGAGCTGGAGGTCTCGATTGCCTCGATCGGGCCTCCCCTCGGGCCGGTCTCGCTTCCTCCCTTTTCCATAAACTCTCGGAATCGGTTAAGATCACCCTCAACTTCACTAAAGGGAATGCCCAGCGCATCACCTGCCTTTTCTAATAGTCCTTCCGGCTCATATTCCATTGTCAAAGTGACCCGGGTTCGAGAAGCATCTAGCGCCTCGAAAGTGACCGCACCCCTATTTGGCGTTCCGCTTACACTTTGCCATGCGATTCTTTCGTTGGGAACCTGTTCGGAAATTTCTGCTTCCCATTGCTTCTCGATGCCTCCAATTTTCGCTTTCCAAAAGAGCTGATTTAGACCGACTTGCCTGACTTCGTCTACGCCCACCATGAAGCGGGGGAACTCTTCAAACTGGGTCCATTGATGGTAGACCCTTTGCAGCGGTGCGTTTACTTCTATCGAGTGCGTGATTGCTCCCATAACAAAAAACTTTGCAACTTTGTTGTGACTATAATTCGCGTACAACCTAGTCGATGGTCTGGCTTTCAGCGTATTTATCCGCCAAGGCTGCCTTGATCCCACGGCGACCCGGATTTCAGTCAATTGGTCCAAGGCGCAAGAGCCACTAGACGGACACGTTCGATGTCAGCGGAGCGCGACTTCTCTTTATTACAAAGAGAAAATGGGGTGAGGAGAAAAGCTAAGCGGCGCTTGACGCGTGAGCTGGGACTCCGGCGACTAGCAATCCATTAAGTGAGACTGCTTGACTGCACTGGCATTTATTTTTCTACCTCAGCAAATGTTCCATCGGAATACAGCTCATAACGCTTGCCGGCTAGATGTGCAACCAAGGGGAAAGCCGCTTGGGTGACATCATCCGGCGAGTCCCATTGCGCGCTATCCCAGTGAAGTGTGAAATGCGCAGGTCTGTCCGCAATTCTGAGTTCGATATTGTCGGTCATGTTGCCCGAACCTTTCCGGAAGGTTCGGCGGGGAAGTGAAATCGGATGTGTGTGGGCGAAATTACTCAGATCGGTGCGCCGTTACGCCGGCACTCAGCTTCTTCGAGACGAGACATTAACGGAACTAACTCCTCGCAGAATTGTCGCCCTGCCTCGATCAAACGGATGACCTTAGCGTTCCGCTCGAAAAGCCGCGCGCCCAGCCTCTGTTCTAACCGTGTAAATCCGCGGAGCGGTCATGTGATACTGCGGGACGATTGGCCTGTGTTTCTTTTCAGCTCACGACGCTAATTCCCAGCTCCTTCGCAGCTCGCAACAGCGGACAATCTCGCGTCCAGAGACTGGCCGGCGATAATAAGCTCGAGCCGATAATCATGACGTCAGTCCAGCCAAGGCCTTTGCCGCATAGCCGCCTTTCCTCGATCAGCCGGAGCGCTTCGTCCGGAGACACTTCCATTGCGGGAGGTAATGCAGACCAAAGCGAAAGCAATTCTCGACGATGGGGCAGAGTTCCACAAGCCAGCTCCCCTAGGATGGCTGAGTGCATGACCACTTCAGAGGCTTGAAGGAATGCGACGAGCCCTGGGTCAGAGCGGTGCAAGTGATCGATCCACACAGAAGTATCGACCAATACGTTCATCTCCGAGCGTTTTCGGTGCTCCGTCGTCTTCGGCCTGGTTTGGCGGAGCGGGCTGTACCGCCGAGCGCGGCTAAACGGAGCGCAGCCGCGCGCTGAATCAGTGCTTCGAGTCCCAAATGAATCAAGCGCGTCTTCTCGTTGATTCCGGTATATTCCCGGGCTTTAGCGACCAGATCGTCGTCTAGTATCACGGTCGTCCTCATGCATATGAGTATGCATCCCCTATATGCATGTCAACTCTAGAACCTGGTTACTCTGGTTCGGGGAGCAAGAGGGGATGCCTAGGCGGCAGGGGAGCCGCGCCTCGCGTTCGCGAAATTGCGTCGAACGCTCTTGTTTCCGCCAAAAGCCGCGGCTTCTAAGCCACTAATCGCAAGAGTTTGGCGGACGGCCAACGAGCCAAGAGTAATCTGTCGAGCCCGAAGCGCCGGCCGGCTCCGGTCGCTAGCCCGATAGCTCCGGCGGCCATCAACATGACGTTGAATCCGACGGTATCAGGACCTGCACCTCCAGCAACCAGAATGTTCGTGAGAGCGCGCAGAATAGCAAGCACACTGCCAAGGCGAGTGAAGAGTCCCAGCGAAAGTGAAATGCCGATCGCGAGGTCACCAAGCCCAATGGGTATCGCAAAGAATTGTGCGTGGGGCAGCACGACGTTCCGCAAAAGAGCAGCCACTCCGGGAGTCACAGCTGTAAAAACGAAGGTTTCGCCTATTCTTTTAGCAAGCTCTACACCGCTCAGAAAAGCGTAAGATAGTTTGGCGTCCTTACCAACTAATGCGCTGTCGAGCCATGCAAGGCTTGAGATTACCCGCAACCAAATGATTGAACTCCGGGCGTGGCAAATATCTGATAACTTACTCATTGTCGAGAATTTGTGGGCATCTAGCATCTGTGAGCGCTCCAGATAATTCTTCATGCTACAAGTTGTCGCGGAACGGCTGCGCCGGGACCGCGGTTCGATGCCGCAGCCAAGACCGCCTCAAAAGCGAGATCGGGCGCCGCAACGCAAATAGGACCAAGTTCAGCGAGTGTCGCTCCGCCAGTGTCCCGGATTCGACGAGGAAACGAGCTCTTAGAGAAATTACGAACGACCAATGCATCCCCTCGCTGGGTGGGACCTGATCGAGAATTTTGCATCTACCTTCGATTCCTGTAGTTGCTGGACAAAATTAGTTACTTCTTCCTGGGTTAAGGCAGATTGATTTAATCTGTTACCCTCATCATTATATACGTCGAAAACTATTTGCTCCGTCATTTTGAAGTACTTGTTGAGCGTTTGAGAAACCTCCTGTCGAACAGGAAAGAGGGAGGCGCTATCTGCATGTCCCTCTTTGTTGACTTCCTACTTGCAACGGTTGCAAATCCGCTCTGGAGGCTTCATAGCGAGGGCGTTACTATTGATCGCTCCCTTCGGTCAATTCAGCGGCAATGGGAGTGAGAGTCCCGAAGAGACCATTCTGTCCTTTATTGGGCCCAGCGGAGAAGAATAGCGCGTTGTCAGGCTGATTAGAAGGATCCGAAGTAGGTACACCATCCCCAAATTGCAATGCCCATAGTCCGTCAATAGTAATGACTTTATTATTTTGATCAGTGAATTTTCCTTCGAACTGGCCTGTAATCGCGTCGAAGGCGAGAATTTCGCCGCTTCCAAACTGCCCAACGATAAGCTTATGGCTAAACGGCCCGAAATCGCTCGGCGCCAAAGTTAATCCCCAAGGCGCATTAAACCAGGCGCCATGCTGCAGCCGCACTAGCAGAGTGCCACTCGGCGAAAAGACATCAACGAAGCCGAGCCCGGCGCCAAAGTCTACAAAGGTTTTCGTCTGGTTCTGTTTCGCGTATGCCACATACAGGTTGCCACCAATGTTTTGCACATTGAACGGAGCGAACCCCTTCGGGACTTGCGCGTCTTCGAAAGCCGGCCCGCCATGTTTGTCACCGAATCCGTTTCTATCGAGTTTAACCGGGTTAAAGTTTGTATCATAAACTTTTATTTCCCCTGCCTCTAAATCGGCTACATAGAGAAATCGCTGTCCTGCAACTTCCGCGATGGTCACACCGGTCAAGACTGACGTGGTAGATCCGGGGACCTTCTGAATCGCGTTCGTCGCATTAACCGAAGGGTTCCATGCCGAGATGGTGCCATCAAGCGATACAAAGATAAACATCGCCGGGTTACCCGAAGCGACGGCAAAGTCAGTGCTGCCGTTAAAGACTTGACCAGTTGGACTGCCGGTCGTGGTCTGGGCCGTATGGGGAATTGTGACTGTTAAGGGCTGCTTTACTCCCGAGCCGTTGTAAAGTGTTGAAACTCCCGTTGTATTATCCGAGACCCACCACGGGCTGGTGGAGCCTCTTGAGATGCCCCAGACATTCTTGAGATCAGGGTCGGGGGGATTGGTTCCTTCCGTCACCATATCTGAAACCAGATTCGTCTGCTGATACTGCTGAGCGATTGACGCCGCAGGCAGAAAAAGCACGAACGTCGCGACAATTCCGAATGTTCGGCTTAGTAAGAAAGCGGGGTCAACATAGCCTATTCTTTTCATGGAGAGATTGCAAATAGCATTGCGGTTGAGTTTGGAAGTCCTCATCGACTTCCGTCACTATTAACTAACAAAGCCCGAGTTTATTCCCGGCGTCCGGGGTATGTGCAAAAGGCTGCTATGGGTATTGGAAGTATTTCATTTTGGAGAGCGCCAGCTATCAAAATGGTCGCCCAAGGTTTGCGCAGACGGTGGTAATGCGCTGACTACCAATAATGGAGATATAGACACGGACCACAGGAGACGTACCGCTAGGTTGAAACATTTAACTGCAGATTAACTTTTTTTAATCTGATCGGGATTTACGACGCTGATTGGTTCGAAATGAGCCGCCGCGCCAGGGAAGGGTAACTTAGTCGGCACAGTCAAACGATCGACTTTTAATCCAGGCCGGAACGTCTTGCGGAAAGTGGATTGCGCTGTAGATAATTGCATGTAGTTACTTGCATGTGCTCATCGGAGTTCTTCTTGAAGCACCTGGCCATCGCGGGTGGTCCACCAGATTTAACCAAGAAACGACTTTTTGCAGCGAAGGAGCTGGTGTTTTGCAATGCAGTTTTCAGGGTGCGACGGAGGACATGTGTTATGAGCAAGACCTCTACAGTCGGCGCGTCGGCTCGATGCAGGATTTCAGCTGGAACAAGAAAACGGGGGCTAATATCGAAGCCGCCCAACTAAAAACCTTCGATGCGGCGCAGCTCTACAGGCCGTTCGCCAAGGCCGGTGATCAGATGGCAGCCGGCCTCAACGAGGGGCGACCGCTTGGAGCGTTACGTGCTCAAATTAATTCAGAGCTGGAAATTGTCTGAATGCAAAAGAAACCGCGTTTCGAGGAGCTCTTTTTGCCTCATCTAGACGCGGCCTACAACCTCGCCTACTGGATCGCCGGAGGAGAGGCCGACGCGCAGGATATTGTCCAGGAAGCCTATGTCCGCGCACTGAAAGGATTTTCCGGATTCCGCGGAGATAACCCGCGAGCTTGGCTATTGACCATCGTGCGCAACACGGCCTACAGCTGGATCAAAAAGAAGCAGCGAAGGGAACAGGGGCTGGTTCAATTGGATGAGGAGATTCATGCAGCGCCGTTGGAAGTCGCGCCGTCCGAGCAGTATCTGGAAACGCGGCGCCAACGACTCGAAGAGGCTTTGCAGCGGCTGCCAGCAGAGTTTCGCGAGTGCTTGGTTCTTTTTGAGCTAGAGGGGTGGTCCTACAAAGCAATAGCGGCGGCATGTGACGTACCGGTGGGAACCGTGATGTCTCGCTTGAGCAGGGCGCGCCGCCGTTTGCAGCAGGAGCTGACGGTTTGCCACGATGCAGTGCCCAGTGGCCTGAACCGTAACCAATCGTTCGGTTTTGCCGATTGAAAATGCATACAACTGCACGTGGTTGGGCAACGAAACAGGATTTTAGAGCCGCTGAACCCGGTATAGGAGTGATCGACGCGTTAGACAAAACCGGGGAATTTGTCCACCATTTTCATGTTATAGTGGTTCGTGGAAGAATGGATCAAGGCTCAGCTGAGTGAGCGGCAGCCCCCGGTTGGCCAGCTTGGAATAATGGCACAGCGTTGGGAACATCTTCTTTTTCTGCATTGGCCTTTTGATCCTATTACCGTTCAGCGGACCTTGCCGGATGGGCTATCGGTCGACACGTATCAGGACCGCGCTTGGATCGGAGTTGTGCCATTTCGCATGAGAAATGTTCGGGCGGTTGCGCTACCGTTTTTGTCGAGCAATTTCCTCGAGCTGAATTTGCGCACTTACGTTAGGGACTCTCGCGGAGTTCCCGGCGTTTGGTTCTATTCTCTTGATGCCAATAATCCGATGGCGGTTTGGACAGCCCGTCTATTTTTTGGCCTCCCATACCGGCATGCCGAAATGCACGTGAAAAGCGGCGATGGAGAGATCAGATATTCTTCCCGGCGCAGGGGTTCCGCAACGGTCCAGGAGTACCGATCCCAGCCATCCGATGAGCTTGGGGAAGCCAAACCAGGCTCACTTGAATTTTTCCTCATAGAGCGCTACCGCCTGTTCTCTGTTCGTGGTGGTCAAATACTAACTGGACGGGTCTATCATTCTCCGTACCAACTGGGAGAGGCCACGGTGACCCGTTTTGATAGTTATCTGTTTGAGTTAGATGGTTTTGAGCCTCCGGCTGAACCACCTTACAGTGTGCTTTGCGCTGCTCGGGTCGATGTGACGATCTACCCTATGACGGAATTGTTAACTCAAGCTCAAGAGTGAGTTCGCCTCAGAATTCCAGCAGATTGTCTCTTAAAGTCTGGCCCGAGTAACGAGTACGAAGTCGACCTCGTCGTTGCAATTCGGGTACCACGAGATCGACGAATTCTTCGAAACAGCCTGGTGTATAGGTGGCGGCAAGCATAAATCCATCCGCACCTCCTTTGTCCATGAAATGTTCAAGCTGATCCGCGATGTCTTCGGGAGTGCCTACTAAACGAGGCATGCCCATACCTTCTGCATAGATCAACGCCGCCTCGCGCACCGTCACTGGTGCACCGCCTTTGGCGTAGATGATGGAATCGAATAACCCTTGGATTCCCGGTATCTCAATGTTTTGAACGATTTCGTTAGGGTCGTATTTCGAAAAATCAGGACCGAAATGTCCGGAGATCCAAGCCGTAGCACCTTCCAGCGGTATGCATTCTTGAATCCGTTCATATTTTTCCTGGGCTTCACCCCGCGTTAAGCCAACGACGGTCTGCACCCCGTAAATACGTTTGACGCTTCCTGGCTTACGGCCAAAACGCTTTTCGAGGCGAAAATCAAGATCATCGGTGTATTCCCGCATTCGCTCCACGTTAGGATGCACAGCGAAAATCGCTTCGGCGTGCTTCGCGGCGAAATCGCGCCCCCGATCCGATGATCCCGCTTGCCAAAGAACCGGATAACCTTGGGGCGATCGAAAAACGAAAGACCGCGCTTTACAGCGAAAGTATTCGCCCTGGTGACTAACCTCATGAACCTTAGCTGGATCGGCGAAGATTCCTGTTGAGCGCTCGGCAAGAATGGCGTCCGGTTCCCACGAATCCCAGAGCTTGTAGCAAAGCTCCATGTACTCTTCCATTCGTTCGTATCGGCCTGAACGTTTCGTCATTTCAACTCCGTAAGCGTCCCATTCGCTTTTCGAATATGAGCTAACAATATTCCAAGCGATCCGTCCGTCGGATAGGTGATCCAGACTCGATAACCGCCGCACC
>JABDGM010000059.1:19128-21093 GCA_013286045.1 Planctomycetota bacterium
AGGCCGTCGACAGGGTTACCCCGACGCCTAAATGCGTAGTCGCCGTGGTTATAATTGGTACAATAGTAGACGGTTCATGAACCGGGCATTGTACGGCGTATTTCACGGTCGCATCCGAGCTGCCCTCGTAATTGTTATACGGCGCTAACTCGTCTGCGATAAATACTGCATCGAACATACCGCGTTCCATCGTGCGCGCCATATGCTGCCAATATGCGGGCCGGGACCAATCCCAGTTAATCTTGTCTTTAGGATGGCGCCACATACCGGTGGCATGACTGTTTACACCATGTTGGATAAATCCGAGAAGGTGAGCGCGTTTCTTGGCCATAGTTCTAGTTAAACAGGCGTTTATTGAGCCGTCGAAATTCAGTCATTGAGCTCGCGCCGAAACGTATAGATAACCGCGATCGGGCTTGCTAAAGCCAGCGCAATTCCAAGGTAAAGAAATTGTGGGGCAACTCCGTAGGCGATAATCGCTAAAGAGGATGCAATCACGGCGATGATGGCGCCGATGAAACTGTAGGCAAAACCATCGCTCTTTCCGTCATCGGGATCATCAAGTGTTTTGGAGACGCGTTGCAGTACGAGCCACATGTAACGCAAGTAGAAGAATGTGATTACGATCCCAATCCCGATCGCGGCGAGTGTCGTCAGAGAAACGAAGATGGTGGGCATAGATCTCCTTTGTTTGTGATGGCGTCGTGACTAATCTGCGGGAAGAGGTTCGGGCTCGGAGGAGACGGTGGCATCCTTGATGTGACGCAACCGTTCGAAATCAAAGCGGAAATTGCCCAAAAGGCCGATGATGATCGGTACTAGCCCGCTGATTGCCAGGATTGATAATGATCCCCAAAGCTCGCCGGCTGCCGATCGAATTGGCATACCGATGGCGATGGCAAGAATGGTGCCTCCCACAAATCCCCACCCAGTTGTGCGCGACCAGAATAGAGCTAGAACTAACGGAATCAGAATCGCGGTCCGGATCGCGTAACTCGTTAGCACAATCGTCACGAAGTCCACGCCGCTTAAAACGACGGCGGCTGCAATGATCGCGGTGAAGAACATTGGGACCTTAGCCCAGAAGAACAATTGTTTTTCGTTGATCTTAGGAAATAACGGTTTGATAATGTCGACGACAAAAACCGAGCTCGTCGCGGTGAAGGCGCTATCGATAACCGAATAGCACGCTGACAAAACCACGATCACGTAAAGAATGACCAGCCAGGTCGGCAATCCCAGGTGTGAGATGAGGTAAGGACCAACCGCGGCGGCATCTCCACCAAGTTGAGTGTTAACATTTACATGCAAGCCGAGCCCAATCAGTCCCAGTAAACCTAGGCAAATCGGAATCGGATAGAACCATGCGCCTGCCCAAAAGAACGATCGACTAACGTCTTTCTTCTTCAGAGCCCAAGCAACCTGCCAAAATTCCTGACCAGCTATGGTAGCGGTTAGCAGGCCAAGAGCCAGGGTAATACCGAAGCCGGTAGCTGCGTCCGGTCGGGTTACACTCAAGAGATCATTTCCTTGGGCTGCAACTGAATGCCAAACGGAATTTACGCCGCCGGCGTAATGCAACGCTGCTACCAGAATGATCGCGGACGGAACCGTGTGCAGCAAGGTGGATAAAGCGGACGTGGTGATCGACGCCCATAGACCACCAAGGATTGAATAGATGAGGACCACCAGCAGGCCGATGATTGCAGCAAATCGCGGATCAGCACCAAAAACGCTCGAAATAACAAGTGAGGTCCCCTTGATGTTGATAATGACTTCGATCAGTGATCCGAACAGGGCACCTAGGACCACGACCCCGCCGGCGACTGCGTTCCCATCGAAGCGAACCTTAACGAATTCCGGAATCGTGTATCCATCCGGCATCAAAGTCCGGATTTTGCGAACGAAAGGAATCGCGGCGATCACTGCTAAGCCGTTTGGGACCGTGAACCAGAATAACCCGGA
>JABDGM010000059.1:21103-23227 GCA_013286045.1 Planctomycetota bacterium
GCATCGCAATGCTCGAGGCGGTCACGTCGGTAGGCGGCATCGTGAACCAGAATAACCCGGAAAGACCGAACGAATAAGTTTGAGCGGCAGACATCATTACGGCCATTGCCCAGGTCCAAATTGAGATCAGCCCGGCCACACCGAATCCGAATCCGATTTTGCGATTGGCGATCACAAAGTCTTTGGTGTTTCGGACCAGTTTGACTTTGACGTAATACACGAGCGCAAGCAGGAGGACGCCGAGCAGGATCTCGCTGGTAATTCCTATCCAAGGCGTAAGAGACTCATTTGTAGACAGTTGCACCGAATTCATCAGAATGTCTATTAAAGCAGTGTGGAATTGGATATGTCTACTAAATCAGTGTGGAATCAACAAAAATTTTATCTGACTGGCTCTGCCGTGCATTTCGATGTTCGCAAAAGTAAACGCCCAATCGAGGACGAGGATGATGACGACGAGAACGATTACGATTCGCCGAACGCCTGGGAGCCATATTACGGTCTTTCGTATATGCCTTGACAAGTATATGCGCTATTGCGTATATGCAGCGAGACGAAGAAACGAACATGAAAATCAAATTGACCAGCGTATACGTGGACGACCAGGAGAAGGCCCTGCGCTTCTATACAGAGGTATTGGGGTTTGCTAAGAAGGCCGATTTTAGTCAGGGCCCATTTCGTTGGCTCACCGTGACCTCGCCCGAGGAGCCGAATGGCACGGAGTTGCAACTGACGCCCAATGACAACCCCGGAGCGAAAGAGTATCAGCAGGCGATGTTTCAGAAGGGGCGGCCGGCAGCCATGTTCTTTACCGACGACGTCAAGAGCGACTACGAGCGGATCAAGGCGCGCGGCGCCGAGTTCACGATGCCGCCTACCGACGTGACCGCCTCGAGCATTGCGATGCTGGACGACAGCTGCGGCAACCTCATTCAGCTTGTCCAGCTGGCACGCTATTAGAAAGCGCTGGGCAACACGACAGTGGAATCTGTATTCGAAATCATAGCGGAACCGAATCGCCGCGCGATATTGAGTCTCCTAGTCTTGTCCCAACAATCAGTGGGAGAGATCGAGCGCCACCTGCGGATGCCGCAGCCGACGGTGTCAAAGCACTTGCGGGTGCTGCGTGAGGCCGGTTTCGTGGAATCCAGGGTGGACGCACAGCGGCGTCTCTACCGGCTGAGACCTGAACCACTTCAGGAGGTGGATGCCTGGCTGGCTCCGTTCCGGCGTTTCTGGTCCGTTCACGTGGACGCTCTCGAACGCCATCTCGACCGCATGGATCAATCAACACCAACGAAAAAGAAGACAAGGACAAGATAGATGAGTGATCGCGAACAGTACACACCGGGTCCGGCCAGCGGGGCGCACGTACGAAAAGATGGAGGGAAGTGGACTTTGGTTCTCGTGAGAGAACTGCGTCATTCGCCGGAAAAAGTCTGGCTGGCGCTTACCGACCCTGCGCACCTGCGGGAGTGGGCTCCCTTTGAAGCAGATGGGAACCTAGGTACGGCTGGAACCACGGTAAAGCTCACTACGGTAGGAGCACCCACGCCGCAGGTTTCCGAAACAACCGTGACCCGAGCCGACGCTCCCAAAGTGCTTGAGTACAAATGGGGTGGCAACGATATCCGATGGGAACTTGAAGCTCTCAGCGGCGGCACGCGCCTGACGCTGTGGCACAACATCGATCGTCGCTTCATCTCGATGGGTGCTGCCGGATGGCACATCTGTTTCGATGTCCTCGACCGGCTTCTGAGAGGGACACCTGTCGGCCGGATCGTTGGCGGTGAGGCCATGAAGTTCGACTGGCAGCGATTGAACGCCGAGTATGCAAAGCAGTTTGGAGTTGTAACACCAGACTTCGCCCAGTCGTCCAGACTCCCGAAGACTACGTCTGGCGAGCCAAAAGCGCCGGGAACGCCGGGGACGAACTAACCGCCGTGGCACTCAACCGATCTGCGCCCGGAAACGCTGAAGCTTAAAAGGATGAACTCAATGAAATCGACGAGCAGGAGCTGGCGGTCGTCTGCACGAGGTCCATCTCTAACGCCGGCAGGATAGGCTCTGTATCCCATTAGGATACAAAATGATTACTGCTGCTCCTAAAAATATAGTTTCTCT
>JABDGM010000060.1 GCA_013286045.1 Planctomycetota bacterium
CCGCCGTGGCAACTATCAATGCAACTCGCTTAGTTCATATCTGTCGTACCACTAATGCGGCATACCCTTTGCTTGTTACTGCAACATGGTTGCGATGGAAATCTCTGGTAAATGCGAACTCTGCGGCGATATCTGCAATATCCTCTACGGCCAGTCTGCCGAGCGCTTCACGGAGCCAGATGGCCTGCATCGAATGCAAGCAATCTGGACGATCACCGTCACCTGCCCTCGTTGCGGCCAATATCGCCGCCCGTCATTCATTTCGCAGAAATCCACGAACAGTCATTAATCCATCGAAATACTCATCATGTTCGCCTTCTTCTCCAACCAACTCGGTTGCTTCGGCTCCATCGTGGTTTCTGTTATTCTGACGGTGTTGTTGATCTTGGTGATGCGATCCTGCAGTGGCTAGATCTTTCGGTCTTCAGCGAATCGAGATGCAACGCCCATCCGAACAAATCGAATGTCCGAGAAACCCGGATCACGGACCGGTGGTCAAGCGGTGGCTGCGGGGGGAGTACGAGGAACGGGGCAGCAGTCGAAGCGCTCGCGTTGCTGACATCTTCGAAATTGACTGCCGCAGCTGTGGCAAGTACGAAATCCGAGAAATGCGGTCTGCGGAAAATCACTTCCCGAATATCAGGCGTCTGCCGCAATAGTAATCGACCGTACAGGATGCCTCAGGAATTGCGCGGGCGGCTCCGGTGGAGTTTGATACGTGCTCACCTCAGCCCGGCTAAAAGGTCAATCACGGCACAGTTCGTAGCGCACCGGGTGCAGTTCGGCCCTTCTAATAGTGGCTAGTGATCGCCGGCTAAAATGATCTGCGGAGAGCCTAATGATCGTATCAAAAATCGCCAGCCTAATACTTCTGCTAGCCAGTGCCTCGACTGGTTGGTGCGCGCCGATCGTATTCACTCATTCCGTGGTGGCGTCTGGTAGCCTTGACGGTGCGCCGTTTCTGAGTCTCCCGATAATGATTACTGCATTTGGTGACACCTCGAACCGCATCTTCGATGGGGACGCATACAGCCTCGCTCTTGACTCGGCAGTAGTTGATATTCACGGTCTCGGCACATTCACGTTGTTGTTGCCACTGCGAGAGTTTCTCAATCCGGCACCACTCGAATTTGGAAACGTAGGCACGCCGATAGTCGGCCTTAGTCGCGGGCCAGCGATTGGTTTCGACCTATTGGACGGCCCGAGCAGCCCCGACTTTTCTAGCTGGGCGATGACAGCATCGATTGGCCCAATAACCTGATTCGGAAGCATAACCCAATGGAACACGATTGGCGGGTCGCTTGTGGTCACGGTTCCTACGAGCGGCGGCGCTTTAATCTTGAATGATGCTCTGACCACCGTGACGTTTGATGCAACAGTTGTCCCCGAGCCCACCACCACCGCCACGCTGCTACTGCTCGGGCTGCTGAGGTGCGGGTGGCGTCGGCGCCGCTAGTGACACCTTGGCGGAGCTAATATCCGCATACGCGGCACACACTTTGCTTGCACCGTGCGGCATGAGGGCGATGGAAATTGACGGCGTGTGCGAACGCTGCGGGGATATTTGCCATATCCTTTACGGGGAGTCCCCACATCGCAGCACCGATCCGGATGGCCTGCCTGGCGAAACAATTTGGACGATTACCGTCACCTGTCCGCGCTGCGGTCGATATCGCCGTCGTCCGTTCACTTCGCCGAACTCGGGCGCCACTGGCGATACTCCGCCTACTGAGCCGACTAACCCTGACTGCTGATAGACCACCGCGACACGATACCGTCTATCGATCGCGTTGCTGTTCGAGACTTGGTGAGGGCCATGCTAGGATGCAATTAAAGGCTCGTGGCGGCGGTCGGAGTGGGGGTGAACAACCAATGAAACCACACGTGCGTAGGGTTACGGCTTACATCGCTGCCCGGTTAATTCTGCGAGAGGACTTTGGCTCGATTTATGATCTCGCCACCGGCCAAAACTACAGCGTTGGTGGCACTGCCGACGATGCCACGGTGGACGTTTACGATTACAGCTGCAGTTGCCACATCTCTGGCAGCAACAGCGGTTCGAAGTACTCACTTTTTCACTTCGGCGAGTCCGCGCACATCACGCTGATCCTTGTCAGCCACAAGTTTAAAGGCTTCGATTTCGGATCCGGAAGCGATTTCGACGGCGGCGTGAGCGGACGTGCAATCCAGTTATACGACAGCCGGGATGGACAGTTCAATCGATTCTCGGTTTAACCAGCGGTACATTCTCGCCGCAGACCGACCTCAAACAATGGCGGCTAACAAACGCAGAGGGGCGGGTTGAGCTTAATGCGTCAGGTGATGGAATTCGTCTGTAGCTATGGTATCGTGTCGTGTGCGAACTAAAGCCGCAGCCGCTTATCGCACAGGGACGAACATCGCAACGGGGCACACAGTATGGACGACGAACTGAGCGTTAAGTTGGATAACTTGTTATCCCGAGAATTCCTCGCGACGTGCTCGCGCTTCACGTCATGCACAGAATTCTTCGCCGCTTGTGACCCAGGTCTCATAACAATCGACGATGTGAACGCCTTCCCTCAGGATCAGCTAGATGCATTCGTGCGCGATAACACAACCTACCGCAATTGGAATGTGATGTTCGGTGACGCGGGCGCATTCTATGTAAAGAAGCAGATCGGGCTGTAATCACGAACCACGGCACCGATCCTCGATACTTTGTTCGTCCGCTGCTACGATGCGTCTATGGCTAACTAACGAAATAGGTGCCGGCTATGCTCAAAGAAGACCGCGACGAAGTGCTCGACATGCTCTCTCAGGTGGAGCAACTCAGCGTTAGTGCGAAGGAGCTTCTTAAGGCCCTGAATGAGACCGATGTTTATAACGCAGCGGACCAGTTGCGCGGATACATGAAGATCATGAAGGAAAAACTTGATGTGGCGCTACAACACGTGGGCTCGGAGGGTTAGATGCGGTGCCCCTGAACTAAACCGCTTCCATCGGAGTGGACGATTGAATCAGCGTATCGAGGAATGCCTCGCTGACCATGATGGCAACAGAACTCACGCAGCTGACGAACTCGGGATCTCGCTACGAACCCTACAGCGTAAGCTAAAAGATTGGAAGGCTGGTGGACGGCCGAAGTCAGCGCACCCTTATCCGCGGTGACCACGTATGGACGAACAAAGACCTGATCGAAAGGGCGGCGGCAGCCTGAGGCTGTCTGCACTCAGTCTATTCCTCTCAATCCTGATTAGCGCGTTCAACCTGACTGCCTTCTTCATTGGGTGTGTCGGAATGTTAGTTTTGAGCGCTTTCAATAGGCTAAAGCGGTTATTTGCCACACACTAACTACCCCGGGCCTCGTGGTGGGCTTTTTCGTGCGAGGTAGAATCAGGGCCATGTCCGATATCCACGACAATGTCCTGCTGAGAATGCTCGCCAAGTGCGATCAGATGTTGGCCGCGTCAGAAGACATGCTCAAATACGCTCGCGATGACGAGCAGCGCGACTCGGGCCTCCGCGCTTGGGACGCCACCAAGGATATGCAAGAGATCGTGGAAGCCAGCATTCAGCACCTCCGGCAGATTAAGTAGCGGCACTGCGTACGCGGTAGGATGGTTGATATGGTCACCCCGTGTGGACTGCCAGAAGAGATGGATTGCCCAAGATATCCGGATCACGGGAGAGCGAATATACGCTGGCTACCACCACCCGAGCGCGAGCGTATAACCAGCAATGAAATAGCTGATGTCTTTGCGATCGACTGCCCGAAATGCGGAGTGTATGAGATTAGCCAACTGCCGGGAAAAGGTTCCCGATCGGCGCATTGGTAGGCCCCATGAAATACCGCAAGCTACGAATCGCGTGGTCGGTTGGGTGGGGACTCGCGGCTGTGCAGTTAGTGGTGTTGTGCGTGCGGAGTTAGTGGTGGGTTGAGCGACTACCCGTGCCAATTCCTGGCAATCACGTTATCGGCCTGGGGACGATGCAAGGGGTTTTTGCGGTCGTGATAGACCCAAACTGGGGAAGGCCGCCTTGGACAACACTTAGCAATCCAGCCGACGAATGGCTCGCATTGGGAGGTTATAACCATTCACGTGTATCGGCATTCTGACGACGACTTTCTGGCTGTCGGGCGTGTCCACCCCGAAACCTAAATTAAAAATTTGACATTTAGGTTGGGAAACGTTCCAATGGCCCGCGCAATTATCTAAGGCGACACCACGTAACTTTAAGGACAAGCTAATGACATCGACCCAGCTTCGAGGCATTCTCATAGCGTCTTTAGTTGCGCTCGCACTATCGTTTGCCGGTCAGCAGCTACGCGCGGACTTCAAGATCGTTGTCGACTTCAACAATACGGACAACATTTCCGAGAGTAATGGCACGAAGTACAAGGCTTCTGCGGCCGGTTACGACGCTGGCCAGAAGGCCGCCGTCCTTAACATGGTTAAGTCAAAATATACCGGCATCGCTGGATTAGGAACGGTATCGGTAGTCGAAGGGGCTGTCGGTACTGGTCTCGGAGGCGGTGACTATTCGGTTGTCGTCAGCGGCGGCAAAGGACCGGGAACGAAATTTGGGAATGCCGGCGTAGCCGGCGCACCGTCAATTGTCTACGGCGGTATCTTCGCCGATGAAAAAAAAGACGGGAATCCCGTGTTCACCGGGGTGGGTCTTACTAATGCGGTCGGGGAAACTACAGCCCACGAGGCCGGTCACCGTGCAGGAAAGTTCGGTCATAACGGCGAAGACCCTGCCGCAGCGGTACCCAATGTTGCTCTCATGCGAGCTGGTGGCGATGTTACGAACGCGCGGCGGATCGCGGACCAGCGAGGTTTCAATACCGAAGAGACAAAGGCTATCTCAACAAACTACGTGAAGAAAGTTGCGGCAGCGGCAGCGGGATTGGTTGGTGCAGGCGTACACGGCCTGCTTGGAGGATTTGCAGGGGACGTCGTCGGCGCTGGTGCAAATGATTTTATTCCCGATGACGATGTGTGGAGCGCACAGATTTCGTATCTGGGAGCGCCGGGAATGACAGTTGGTTATGTGGATCAAGGTGGCAGTTTTGTCGCCGAAAGCACCAATCTATTCGGCATGGGTGCTCCTGATTACATGGGAATGCTTTTTCCAGGCTCGCCTTTGGGGAGCTGGGATATGGCCCTTCAGGATAGTGGTGGCAGCGTATACGACTTCCTCCACTTCGGAGCGAGTGCACCGCTTTTGACCCAACCCGACCCGTATAATTCGGGCGTCTATCAAATGGCTCAGCTGCCGTTCTCAATTGGCGGCACTTCTTTCAGCATTTTATTGGATGCTACTGCTACTCTAGCGACCACGGGCGGCTTCTTGCAGGTTCCTGAACCCGCTTGCATCGCGCTTCTAGGCATTGTCTTGGGTGGATTTGCAATCCGCAGGGGTCGACAACGGGTACGTGCCGTCTAAGGTTGGACGTAACTCCCGCTTGCAACTTGGTAAGGCACCCGGTGGCATTGATCATCAAAATGGTCACCGCCGCACTGCTACTGCTCGGGATGCTGGGGTGTGGTTGCTGGCATGTCCCCCTGGATGAGTGCCCCGAGCTAGAATCGTAACTTGGCCCCAGCGAAATCGCAATCAGTGCCGCCGTTTTCGTCCTATCGACTCTGATGTGGGACCCATTCGAACCGAAGAAAAATTAAATCCCACACACTAACTACCCCGCCCCTCGTAGTGGGATTTTTCGTGCGCGGTAGGATGGCGGACATGGATACCTCACGCCAAGACGCGTTGGTCGCCATCTTGGAGCGCATCGACGAACAGGCGGCGACGCTTGACACGATGCTGCAGAATCCGCTTAGCGGCGGGGAGCGTATTCGGATAACGGATGAATTAGCGTATCTGAAACTCGAGAGGAAAAAAGCAGTCGATACGCTCAAGAAGATCCGTTAACTTCGGCGCCTCCTCCGCCATGCAATGTTGGGTCCCTATGAAACACCGCGAGCTGCGAATTGCGTGGCGTGGAGGAATCGTGGCGGTGCTGGTGGTGGCGCAGCTAGAGGGCTATCAGGGCTGAGATTAAAGCTCCCGTTTATGAAATCCGAACTGAAGCGCGGGAGGTTTTGGAGTAGTTGACTTGGCTGCAAGAACGCGCTCAATTTCATCCACCGGCATTCCTCGGTCCAGCATGTTCAACTTCAGTTCGGCATCCGACTGTGCCTTCAGGTGGTTACTCCATATCACCATTCCGGCAATGGCGATACTTGTTATTGTAAGGCCAAGTACTACGGCCACTTCGGGCGATTGGACAAGTAGGTCGTACATGACGCTCCTCTTCGGTCGACTGACACGCGACGTACTGCTATTCGCCCTAGTATGGTCTTTCTTGGGCATTTATGGCAAGTTTCGAGCGACACGATAAAATTGTCATCAGCGGGGGCACTATTTACGGCTTCCATGTGCTTTTTTGACGCTGGATTTTCGCACGCTCCTAATCGCCACGACGCTCGTTGCCGTTGGGCTGGGGCCGATCGTGTGGGCGATCAATAATGGAACCGTCGGTTGCAGGAACCTTCGTAAAACGATCATAAGACACGCGAGTTTGGCGAAGCTGTGAAAGAGAAAAACTAGAGCTCGTAGCGCGTAAGCGTATATTAAGACGGCGGACGAGAGTTCAAGGCAAACCGTCGCCGGGGGTCGATCATGAGAGCCGAGGCATTCCACCGACTGCTGATTATGCCGGCACTGCTGGCAGGCTTTGCCCGCCTCGTCTTTGCCGCTCCGCCTCAACATCAAACCCATCTCGCCAAGGATCATGTCGCGCCGCTCGTGGCACTTAAAGAAGCCGTTGAACTGCTGCCGGCGTCGGCCGCGAAAACGGCGGTCACTCCTCAGGAAATGGAGCTATTCAGCAAGATTGCCGATGGTCATCTCGACCAGGTGAAAGCATCGGAACTGGTGCTCACCGTCGCCGGCGTCACCGACGCCAACACTCAAAAACGCTACCTTGCCAAGCTGGACAATATCACCGCTGAAGCGCGCAAGGCTATCGCCAAAGGCGCCACGCCCGACGAAAGGGCCTTCTTCTTGGCCGACTACCTTCGCCACGGTCCTTTGCATGGCGGCGAGGAGTATAACCAGGTCGATATGCTCAAACTGCTCGATACGGGCAAGTTCAACTGTGTATCTGCCGCCATCTTGTACAACCTTGTCGGGAATCGGCTTGGCCTGAAAACCCAAGTTGTCTCGATCCCCGGTCACGTGTTCCTCCATATGGCAGATTTCTACATCGAACCCACCAGTGGAAAGACGTTGACCGCGGAAGATCACCGAGCCATTGAGGACGAGCATTGGAGAACAGCCACCGATTATTGGAAGGCCGTCTTCGGCACCGCTCGCCATTATGAGTCAAATAACCTCAGCCTCATCGGCCAAGTATATTTCGACAACGATGGCGAGCTCTTCAACAAGCACCAGTACGAAGCAGCGGCAATTCTGGGGCTCAAGGCACTTTGCCTCGATTCGAACCAGCCGATGTTCACCTACTCTTTGAAACTCGACATGGAAAGCTGGTTTAAAGACACGTTGCAACGCAGGAACGACTCGAAAGCAAAACAAATCGCAATTATTTACGGGCAACTCTTCGGCAACAGCCCCAACAAGCTCGCTCAACAACTTGCCGCCAAAAAATAAATCGGCAGGGGCAGCAAAAGGGTTGGGTTCTTGGGTGATTAGCTCGCGGCAGCGCCTGACCGGAACCCCACAATCAGCAATGGGTTTGCGCTCCGCGTCTCGCAGTGATTGTTGGCGTTCGATGCTAAAAGCCTAGCTGTTTGAATCGGTACGCGCCGTCGGCTGTGTCGCGAGGTATCGGAGGTCGACCTACCCACTCGGCGCCGGCGCTTCGCGGCCGCCGGGGCTCAATGGCAAAATGCTATTGCGGCCGCATGACGTCGACAAACTTATATCCGAGATCGGTAACGTGAAACACTTCCTGTTTGTATCCCGCATTTTCGATTAAATCATTTTTAATGAGTTCGCTGAGTGCGTGCTTCCATCTCGCAATTTCACACGAAGATTGCGAAGTTACCAAGTTTCTCGTCCCCACCAGGATCTCCGTACCTGCTGACAATTCCGCCGTTAGCAGCTAATCCGCTATCAAATCTCGTCGGCCAGCCCGCTGCCCAAAACTGAGATTTTCGGCTCTTGTGTAACACCTCGGACATATTCCCGTAAGAGCCTTTGGAAAGCGGCTGGGTATTCCGCTCTCGCTCAGAATCGCAGCTATTTGGGGATTTTCTCATGTTCGCTTCTCAATTATCCCAACGGCTCGGCTCCTGCATACTTCTTACTCTCGCCGTCGGTCTCGCCTCCCACCATGCAGCCGCCCAATCCCCCGCGCCTCCAAAGTCAAAATTCAAGATTAAGCCATTTGTGGCCCTCCGCGAAGCCCTGGACCTGCTTCCGGCGGCGGACCGCAAAATCGCCACCGACGACGAACTCGAATTGTTTCGCAAAGTCGCCGCCGGAGAAAAGGATAACGTAATCCTTTCGAATGCGATGCTTACAATCGCAGGCGTTACGAATGACAAGGACCGCGAGCGCTACCTCGCTCGCCTTACGGAAATTACCGCCGGAGCTCGCAAAGCGCTCGCGGGTATTAACACGCCAGAGGGACGCGCCGACAAGCTCGCCGATTACCTGTTCAAGGGGCCCTGCCACGGCGGCTTCGCCGATAACCAGGTCGATATCTGCCGCTTGCTCGATCGCGGCGAATTCAACTGCGTGTCGGCCTCGATCCTATACAACAATATCGCCAGTCGCCTAGGCCTCCAAACCCGGTACGTCGAAGCGCCTGGCCACGTGTTTCTCCGAATGGGCGACTTGAATATCGAACCAGTCTGCGGAAAAACGTTCGGAGCCCGCGAACATCAAAAGATCATCAACGACATGTCGGACAAAGCCAAAGACTATATTCGGAATCAGTATGACAAGGACCACACGTATGTGGCCGGAAACCTTGGCCTGATCGCCCAACCCTATATGACCCGCGCCGCCGATGAGCAGAACCGAAGTCGCCATGACCTCACGACAATTGACAATCTCAAACAGGCTTGTTTAGACGCCAATAATCCTATGAACGCGTTCTTCTTAGATACCTCGCTAAAAAAGTGGTTCAAAACAGCGCTCAAGGATCACCAGTTCGATAAGGCACAAAAATTGGCCGCCATCTATGGCCAACTCTTTGGAGATGGTTCCAACAAGCTCTTCGCCCAAGTGGCCGCCAGCCGCGCCAGCAGGTCGGTGAAAAGCTAACTGCGCATTCCGCGCAATGGCCGCGTCCGTCCGGCAAAGATCGTTGCATGCAGCCGCCCCTGCAATCTTGCAAATCCTTTTACCTTGCGGATCGCTCAGATGGACGTGGGAGAGGTCGCAACTTGGGAGCAATGCTACACGAAGGAGAGCGGAGAGGGCGACGGCGAGCCCGACTCTCGGCGGTTAAACGGTCGTTTGATGACGAGTGTCACGCGTTGACGCGTTTATGGAACCTATCTTGGGCATGACCCTATATTTCACACTGCTGTAATTCCGCTTTGTGCGTCGTTTGCCCTCTTACTGCTATCGGCTTTCATTCGTCGTCGTCGAGGGGAAGTCGGGCCAGCCACCTGCGTTAGCGAGGGAGTTGACGAGGTGGCCGGTGCGGTGCTCGTTTTTGTCGGTAAAGGAAAACGGTCTCCCTCATTCTTCTCAGAAGTTCAATCGAACGTGTGAGCCGTTCTGCCGACTTGTCTCCATTTTGGTGGAAACTTTGACGCGGTTCATCTGCGCCAATAGCCGGTTTGGATCGATCTCGGCAAAACAGCTAGTGGCTTTTGCGGTTTGGTGTTCGAATGATGCTGGATGTGAACTCTGCTGATGCAAAAAACAACGGGGCGATTGATGCCAAACTATTACTTTTCGTGTGGGTGTAAAGAATGTAAAGAGGAAATGGCTGTTTATGTAATCGTGCCCAAGGAACCGGGGCGCGAGCAGTACTTCTCGTTTACCTGCAATAATTGCCAATCCGAAAATATTGGTAAGGGGAAAACTTACTCGCAAGTTAGTGAGATTCCAGACGGCGCAATTGTCGGCGCGGCCAACTAGGTGCGGCATTGTGTTCGTGGAGATTGTTCAAGAACGAGCGTCCACGAGCCGGGGCGATGGTGATAGGCCCGGTTGCCGTACAATAATAGCAGCCTCAAGCGCAGGCTTTTCAATCCGGAGGATCGAACTATGTCATCGCACGATGCGGAAACTAATCTGTTGATCTTTAAAGCGTTCGTCCTCCGGAAGCATGTCGCGTTAAAAGCGTTTAACGTAACGGCAACTGCGGCCGAGGACTACAGCGACCAACTATTGCAGCAAATATCAGAGGGTAAGCTGTCGCTCATTCCACGGGCTGGAAGAAAGCCGGAACTGCTGCGTACTGAGAAAGGCCGCTCCGTATAGGTCCGATGTGGCGTTTTGAGTTACATAACGTCCTTTATGTAACATATCCGACGTTGCGACGGAAATAAGAAATGAATCTTTTACGGACCTCGCGGCAGGCGCTAATATGCGAACTAAGCTCGCGAAGACCAGCTTGCGAGGTTGGTCAACTGGGATAGATATGACGAACAAGTCAGGACGTCGTCCCACAACTTAATTCGCCAGCAGCACTGCACTGCGAATTAGTTTTTCCTACACCTTGACAGTGAGCGGCTTGATATAATGGGATTTTTGTGGCGACAAAGTGCGAGGGGCTTAATGAATCATAAATTATGTGCGATGGCCATCGTTGGCGTCTGTATCCCGGCCTTGGAAGTAGAAGCTACAGCATATAAGGCAACTCTGCTACATCCCGCAAACTTTGACTCGTCTGGTGCTACGAGTGCTTTCGGGGCGTTTCAAGTTGGCAGTGGAGCTCCGTCGAACGCCAATCGCCACGCCCTTCTGTGGAGTGGCACACCAAGTAGCGTCGTAGATTTGAACCCTTCCGGATTCATTATGTCATATGCGACGGGCATTTCTTCGAGTACGCAATCGGGGTATGGGAGCGGCTCAGCGACCGGGGGCAACAACCACGCTCTGCTGTGGTCGGGAAGCGCAAATAGCGTGGTTGATCTCAATCCCGCCGGGTTTTTAAGGTCTGCGGTCTATGCAGCTTCCGGAAACTTTCAAGCTGGCTACTCGGACATTAACACAGATGGTCTAACTCATGCGTTTCTTTGGAACAGCACTGCCGCAAGTGGCGTGGACTTGCATCCGTCGGGGTTTGCCAGTTCCGAAGCCGACGGCATATCGGGAGTAAGCCAAGTCGGTCAGGGATATCAGCTCGCATCTAACGCGTATCACGCGCTACTTTGGCGTGGCACTGCGGCAAGTGTCATTGATTTAAATCCGCTTGGCTTTTTTACGTCAGAGGCAGTCGCGGCGACTGATTCGAATCAAGTCGGTCAGGCGTCCGGGTTATCGACCGGGTTTTATGCACACGCGATGCTGTGGCAAGGAACTGCTGCCAGTGTCGTCGATCTAAATCCGGCTAGTTTTGAGCAGTCTCACGCCACTGGAATTAGGGGGACAAATGAGGTTGGTTGGGGTGAGGGACCGACGACTGGCGGGTACTATCATGCCATGATGTGGACTGGCTCCGCCTCTAGCGCAGTGGACTTGCACTCCTATTTAAGCGACCTCGGAATTTCGGCGCTTTCGTCGATCGCACTGGGTATTTCCGACAACGGCGATATTGTAGGTTATGCGGAAGATTCCTTCGCACGACCGTACGCAGTTCTTTGGTCCCCAACTGTTCCCGAACCGACTTCGGCCATCTTGTTTGTATGTGGGCTCAGCTTTGCGCCGTTGACTCGCATCCGCCGCGTTTGATGCATCGCAAAGGCTAAAAAGGAAGAGTTGCTTGCGGAACCCTTCGAGGGCACTTCAGATTACTAACACCAATCGTTAAGGATCGCCCGCACTCGACTTCTTTTTCGGGATTCTCGGCCGGGGAAACGTCCGAAGCCATGGGCTTTTCAAAGTCACGTGAACAACAATTCACGAGACACCGTCCGATAAGTTGGAATTCTGTTCGCTTAGAAAACGAAAAAGCCCCGCAACTTCGCGGGACTTTTCTTGTTTGGAACATCCTTTATGTAACATAATGGCGGCTTGTGCGGCGCAAAAACCGGCTTTGGTTGAAACAGCAAGTATGGCTGCCGATTACTCCGTTTGTTGGGCCTTAAGGGCTTCCTCGTAGTTGAATTTTTCAACTGCTGACTCCGCGGAAATCGGCACTGAGGAAGTATCTTCAAAAATTTGCAGTAGCAGCGTCCCACCATGCAGAACTTCAACCTTCGGCCCCTTCCCGCCTGACATGTTTGCAAAATCCCACTGGATTTTATGCTTTCCGGCAGGCAAACGTACGGCGTAAACCGTGTTAAATGCTTTCGGCGCCGTTTCCTCGACTGTGATGTTTTCCATCGATGGCCGAGCCATCCACCATTCCCCCGTTTTATCTGGGTCGACGTTGATACCACTCCAAGCTTTCGTCACGCCGGCACCCCTGTTCACTACTTGAGTATGGCCGATGATGTGGACAACGCTGTCTTTTTTCAGGTCTAAGTCTAAGTAAACTAGATGTGTCCCGCGCCGGCCCAGCTCTCCGGGCTTAACATATGCGTAGGCTTGAGTTTGTGCGGAAGCTAGATGAGGTAGTAGAAAAAACATCCCCGTTACCACGCCGAGACTGTAGCGATGCATGACCGACTCCTTTAGGTGTTGCGGTTAACAATGTAGGAAATGGCTGTCGAATTATTTAATGACGCGGTCGTCTCGGCGTCATCGCACACGCGTTGCGTTACTTTACGACTACCTCTGCTTTCTTTTCGTCGAGAGACTTTTCGGCCGTTTGAAGCGGCTCGATAACGGACGATGTGGTTTTGACCTCGTACTTTCCTGCTTTTTGAGCAGGCACATCTACGTCGAAAACGGTGCCAAATGCGATCGGTCCTCCTTTCATTTTTACTATTCTACCGAGCGTGTTTTGAGCAATCACTTTCCCGCCTGAATCGGTCAGATACACCCTCATCAGAAAAATGTAATCTCCATTCTTACTTCCAGCTGGGACTTCAATATTAACTGCATCACCAACCCAAAAGTCAGTATTAGCGGGGGGACTTTCAGTTGGACCAGCGCCCGGGCCAACCAATGCGGCTGAAACGTCACTCGGCGCTGTTGTTGCGGCCTTCGAGCTGGCCATCAGCTTTGTGGCCCACTCTGCCCGTTTTATTTCGGCGACGTCACCCTTCACGTTCGCGATGAAATTGTAGGTGTACTTCTCCCCATCGATTTTGAGAATCAATTTGTCGTCAGGATTCAGAACTATGTCGAAAAAGAAGGCGATTGTTTCAACCCCCACCATTCCCGGTACTGAAATCGTTCGGAAACCAGCGGGCGCCTTAACAACTCTCCCTGAAGTCGTAACTTCATAATCTACTTTCGTTGGAATCGCTCCCGGTACGACAGGATACGTGTAATCTAATTCAATAACGTCCCCCGCGGAAACTTTATAGTCGCCCGGCTTCGAAATTTTGCACCCTTTCACCTTCGCCGCCTCCTGTGCGGGATGGATTAAGGTCCCGTCGACGCCGTTTACAGCGAGAGCCTTAAGAGTTAACAACGAAACGCTGATCGCGGCAGAGAACATTAGCTTGTTCATTGCTTCCCTTTCGTAACACCTTCACCTTAGGGACTCCAAAACAGAACCGTTCGTGCAGCAGCATCAAACCTTTGCGAAGTATATCACCAACTGAGATTGCGTTGAATCGCTGCAGAGAAATTTGCGGCTATCGCTCGCGGAAAGGTTCAACCAATTCTGAAATGTTTTTATGCGTTCAATGAGGTTTTGTGCTTGGATTAGCACGCTACAGAGCGAATGAGACGCAGGACTGCAGCGAAGATTTCTCCTTCCCTCCGCTGTTCAATTAGGGTTGAGTTCACTCTGCTTCCCGATGAGCCGCCTCAGCAGTTCACAGGACTTATCATCAACCTAAATCATTTGGTATGAAACTGAGTTCGGGCGCGAGTAACGGGCCGCGTCGGCCTCGCCAAGTGGTCATCTCGAACCGTGAGCAACTCGTAGTCCTGCGACCTGTTGGACAACTGCTGACAGTTTCCGTGCTCCACTACGATGCGGCGGTGCGGCCTAACACGGCTTTCGACAAAGATCTGTCCGATGTGCCGGTGTCTGCGCAAGAACTAAAGCTGGCCAAAACCCTGATCGATATGTCGCTCACGAAGGACGCTGAACTGGACAGTTACCGCAACATCTACAATGAGCGAATGGAGGCACTGGTGCAGGCAAAGATTGCGGGCAAGGATATTGCCACTGTTAAGAACGATGATAGTGCTCCGCCCGCCATCAATTTCATGGATGCACTGAAGGCTAGCCTCGAAGCGAAGCGGCCACGCAGCCCAGGCTCAAAAAAGCTCGGCAAACGCATTCAGCCAAGCCGTCCGGCCAAGCGTCGGAAGTCAGGTTAGATTCAATTCCCTTGCTCTCGTCGCTAGCGATTCGGCAACTGCTCTCATTATTTCACTCTGTAAATCGCCTCCCGCGACCTGCGACACTGCTGATCGTTATTGTGTTCACTGTCTCTCAATCGGGTGACGGCTTCCCGTCTAAAGACGCATGAGACTTAAGCCGCTGCGGACCGCGTTCGTCATCGCTGAATTCGCCATCGTCGCGGCGGTTGCGATTTGATTCCACTTGTTAAGGGCAAGGAACTCCCATGCGCTGTGGGCTAGCTTGCTCGGCAAGCGACACTACATTCGAGACGTCACCAAAGCAGCCAATGAGCTGGCTGACAGGAGCCGCTTGGCGATATTTGGGAGTTCGCCGCCAGTGAGACGGATCCCAAAACTTGGGCTGATGAAAGTCACGCTCTCTGCGTGTCGGACGTTTACACCGATGCGATCCTGACGGTTGTGCGGAAGTGAGCGTCCGGCGAGAAGCTAGATACAATCAATTCGCCGGACTTGTATTAAGAGGCTTCTGGTGAAGAAGCTCGGAAGAGAGTACTCACGGCTGGGCTGCGGTTGGGGGCGTTGCTGAATAGCTTGGGGAATGCGAATTCACAACGGGCGAAGCGATAACCCATTAGCTCGACATCTTGTTTGAGGACACACCATAGGTTTACTCAGCCGAGTTCTAAATCAACCGCTTACCAAGGGTGGCTTCGCCGAGATGCTTGCAAAGCACCTACGGACATCGGGTGAAGTTGGTTCGGTCAAGTACGACTCCGAGATTATAACATTGCGGAATACTCAACAGGTTTTTATATAAAATAACAGTCAGCTGACAACGAGCTCAAGTGGTTGAGCCGGACCGGTATCCCGATGACGGAAATTCCCCGCTCCGATCCGACGAGGAACGTATAAAGACTCTGAAAAACGCATGTTCAAGTGAGGAAAAGACAATAGCGCAATGCCGGCTACAGGCACCTTTCAAGATGAATTGGATAAGTGAAAGCCACAAGTATTAAGCATCTTGAGAAGTGCAATTCGTGTTTCGTGTTGGTTAACATTCGATTGGCAAGTACGGCAAAACTAACGTTCCTGTCCTCGCAATTCAAGCAAGTCGCAAGGCGGTTTAGCCTTTAGTATGCAGTGAGGTCGTGGACCAACCAGGAATTGCTTTGCCCCCAAGCTTTTGACATTGTGGAGGCTTGCTTTCGCAACTCGGTGAAGCCCGTCAAGAATTGAGCCATCGGAATGAAGTAATATTGGTGAGTCTAAATCTGCATTCACAATCCGCCTCATGTGCGCCACCAATTCTTTTGGACTTGGGCGCTCACTATCAAAGAACCAAGCGCCGGCGTCATCCAAGTCAACGTCACTGACCCGCAATGATGTCCAACTTGCTTCAGAGTCACTGTCTTCCCATAGACGGACTATATCCCAAACATGGATTTCATCATTCACTTGACGCATCGCTAAGTGGCGCGAGGCGAGATTTGAGCCGTCGATATGTCGAATCGCGTCGGACAAAACCATGCCGACCGCTGACTCTGTGGAATTAAACGTAGTCATATTCAGATGCCACTTATTGACCGCTGGCACTCAACGGTGATTGACGAACTTTCGCGTTAGGGAATGTCGCCTGATCTATCGCTTCTCAACTTCTAGCCCCGTGCTGAACGCTAGTTGACGCATGCTTCGCTCCATCGATGAGAGAGGCTAGTCCAAAGTCGCCACTGTGCAGGGTAACGACGCACAAGGCATTCGGTAACAACGCCAAAATAAGTGGCTGCGAGTGCAACGTCACTGTCGGACTTTGTTGTTAGCGTGGGGAATTCGACCGCCGGAAAGAATCTGATTGAGATTGGCGAGTCAAAGTCGCTCGTTTCTCTTGCGACACATACGGGAACGACAGGGGCCTTCGTTGATAGTACGATTCGCACCATAGCCTTGGATATCAGCACTGCTCGTCCAAACAGCGGCGATTTTAACCGACTAGAGTTCGGATACGCATAGTCCCCGTAAAGCGCAACTGCGCCTCGGCTCCGAAGCACAGAAAGTAATCGCCGGGCTCCTGCCGGAGACGCAGAAATTTCTTCGAAATTCCAGTGAGCATTCGCGAAAACTGCAGACTCACCGTGCCTCTGGTTTCGTACCAGACCGATACTGTATGCAGTAAGCCCGTTAACCGCTCTCGCAAAACACGGTGATGACTGATATACCGAATAAAGCAAGATGCCTCGTTTCCGAGCAATGGCTTCTTGCAAGTATCGCTCATCGTGAACTTTTACTTTATCAGATATTCCTACAGAAATATAATTAGTTGCAATTCTCAAGTCGTCATAGAGATGTAACAGGATATGGGAAATATGCTCCAATGCGAACGCATCGGCAGCCATTCCGACGACGGTCTGATCAACCATGCCTACCGTCTCAACGATTTCGGCACGAAGTCCGAAAGTGTTGTGCTCGTGTATTCTATGAGAGACGTCGATGAAGGTTTCGACAACCTCTGGCTGAGGTCGCGACCGCAATCCTTCTACGAAATCTTGGTCTTTCTTCAGCTCGCGAAGTATCGCTGCGCCAAATTGCCCGCTCGAAACCTGCAAGGACAGAGAGTGAACTTTCCGCCACAACGTCTCAGTTAAACGCGATCGCATATTTTTCTAAAGCTTTCGATCGTGACAGTCTCTTGAGTATTTCTGGAAACATCGCTAGAGCAATTCGACATTCGCCGTCGTCGACCGCATTGACGGCCCCGGCCTTTGCGAGGCAAGTGCCACCGCATAGCACGCGCCAATCACAAGTTCGGCAAGGCAAAAGATTCGCGGTGGATCGCGAACGTATGTATTGAGCGGTGTTTCCGGATAACACCGCGTCGAGGTCATCGACTTGCATGTGCCCAAGTCGCAAATCCGGGTCTTTGATGCAATCGCACGCCTCAATGGAACCATCGGCCGAGATCGAGAGCAAGTCGGTCGATGCGCCGCAGCACCCATTCCTAAGACACATGCTGTGCCTTCGATAACTTAATACATTTCGCAAGAAGTGCAGTATTGGCCGCACCTCAAATGCTGCCCAATGCGGCAGCACAGCATCATCAAGGAGTTTAAAGAATGAGGCAATTACCTTATCTGGGCAAGGTGCATGGCTGTTCAAATCACTCTCACCTCGGCCTGCTTTTTGGAAGATCGCCGTATCCCATTTTCGAAACCCACATATCCGAAAATATTCGGCAATCTCGGGAAGGAATTCAACGTTCGTTGACGTTACTGTTGTAAGAATTCCCGCGCGTTCAACTAACAGAGGGAATTGTTGCAGGTTGTCCATAATGCGCTCGAATGAGCCAGCGCCTTTATGATCAATTCGATGTACGTCATTCAATGAAGCCGGCCCATCGAGCGATAGCCCCACTGAAAAGCCATGCTCGATGAAGTACTCAACATGCCTGACCGAGAGGCGAGTCCCATTCGTTTGTATTGATAACTTCAGGACGAATTCGTTTTGATGCGTCAACTCTTCGGCATAGGTAGTCAGCTCTTGGAGCAGGTCGAAAGCCAGAAGAGGTTCGCCGCCGTGAAATAGAATATTCAAGTGCCCGGCCGATGATTCAATCGCCTGTCTTATTGCCTTCTTGGCGAGAGAGGCATCCAATTTGGAGCTATACGTTGCACTACGAAAATCGTAACAGTAGGTGCAGGCGAGATCACAGAAGCCGACGAGTTTCAAAATGAGGGTATTAGGTCGCGTTCGGGTATAATCAAACTTTTCTGATTGCCATACCGTGCCGCCGTTGTGGATGACAAGCCCTCTCTGATATAGAAAGTTCAGAAGTTCAGGATTCGCGTCTCCGACTATTGAATCTAGTCGATTTCGACGCTCCAATTCAACGAGGGCCAGAAACACGGATAGCTGCGCTGTAGATAACGCGGCCCACGACCCAGAATCTGGATGGATAATTATGTATGAATCGTCATCGCATTGGCGAATGCTCAAAGGCTCGATGAACCGCCAAGCCTTTGCGGGGTTCGTGATTACGGGCAACTGAATCGCCATCGTTGCTTTGATCATTGTGGCAGTCGCCGCCACAGAAGGCGGCGACTGCTGGGTTGAAAAAGTCTCAAACTAGCCGCATGCGCGCGTCCATAGACCTTTTGTCTTCTCAGAGGTGTACTCTACGTTGCCTGCGGAGTTTACTTCCACGGCATCGATTCCCCTGCCGACTTGAGAACCAAGTATCGATTTAACGAGCTCTTCAAGCTGGGCGTTAGACTGTCCTCTCAATTGATGAGCAAATTCGGCGGGGACTGTTATTTGAATAGTTCGCGATTTGTCTGCCATCATTTACTCCCATAATAGTTCGGGTGACTCTGCATGCGGCCGCTATCTTACGGCATCAGCAGGGGAGTTTATCGGTCCCAATCACGAAAAACAAGCTAGGGTCGTACTATTTAAAATAAAAAATCGTAAATTGGTTACTCCCTAATAGCGAATCGCATTTACGATGCATGCGACCGTAGATTATGACCAGCCGATAAACAAAGGATTGGCGAGGTTTAGGTCGAGTTGGCGGTTTAAGCGTTGTCGTAAATCGACTCTTGGCACAATTATCATTCCGGCACGCAACAAATATAGAATATTGAGCACCCAATGATGCAATGGATTGATTTATCTGCTGCGCGTCATAAGATAGTGCCTTCGCAGATCCGGAGTGGATCAGGCTCAACGATTGCCCAGTTAACATCTGGGCTGCGGACCATTTGAACGATCTGTTTCAGTCAGTTTGCTCATGTGTGCAACTGACCATCTTCAAGTAGTGCGTGTCCACATTATCAAGGAGTCGGCAAATGAGTTGTTCATGCAATTTGAACCAGACGCCCAAGGAATCATACGAAGCCCTTCGAGCAAACTCAGAATCGCTGGGCACGGGACTCTTTCTCATCCCTGCTCCAGATAAAGGAATATTGGAATTTGGCGGCGTGATTGTCCCGCACATTTCACATAGCGAGTGCGCGAAGCGAGGAGAAACCTGTATAGCGTTTAAATGGATTGCGGACTCGTACAAGTCCTATGAAGAACTGATGAAAGAGCGAGCGGCCACGCGAGGGTGCCTCAATCCCGATTGTATTGGGACCTGCACAGATCTGACGTGCATCTGCAGAGGAGGAACGTGCTACAAAGTTTAGCTGATCCGCGTCTGATTCCCGCAAGGTTGGCTGGAGTCCCTTTTTATTTGTCCGTCGATAGTGACTGTAACCCCTCCCGCATCTCGACGAGCGAGGCCGAAGTCCATGATGTGCGGCTGGCCATCGCCATCGCCATCGATCATGATATTGGCCGGTTTTAAATCGCGATGTACGACTCCCTGCTGGTGCGCATGATCGAGCGCTTCCGCGATTCGCGCGCACAGCTCAGCCGACTCCCGGCCGGTTAACTGCTGGCCGGAAAGCCAGTCACCCAAAGTAACGCCACGGACAAAGTCACTACGATATAGACGTTTTCGCCTTCGCGGCCCACTTCGTGGACGCCGACGATGCTAGGATGCCGCAACTGGGCAGCGGCGCGGGCTTCACGAAAGAAGTCCTCCTGCTCCGTAGAAGTCATTCCGCCTTCGCGCGGGATTTTGATGGCGACGGTGCGGTCGAGTGCTTTGTCGCGCGCGTTCGAGACGCTACCGAAGCCACCAACCCCAATGCGTTCAATCAGATCAAAGCGGCCAAGTTTCGAGAGCGAGGGCGCGACACGAGTGGCCTTGCTTTGGTCCACCAGACTGAAGTGGCTGCCGCATGAGGAACAAGTAAGATCGGTGAGCTGAGTGTCGACGGCAACTTCCATCGGCGCATGGCAGTTTGGGCATCGCACTTCAAGATGGCCTGACCCGGATCCTGTGTCGGACTTGTGTCGGGAGCGGGTAGCCACCTCGGTGTCGGTCGCTTTCGCTACTCGTTCGCGTGCCGTAGCGATGAGCCGCAACTTGCGAAGTTCCTCCGCGAGTTCCGGCATCAGCTCCGGATGCGCGGCGATGAGCATTTCGTCAGAGACGACGTCGCCAGCAAGACGACGGCATCGGCAGTCATCAATGACTGCTTGAAGTTGAGCATTGCGTGCCGCTGAACTATCACCCATGCACTGCGACTCCCCTTTGGCGGACAACTTAACAATATGGATCCCAAACCCCCGCCGTTGGCCGGCGGTAATTATCGATTGCGTCTAAACAAACAAAGCCATTCGCCACTCAGAATTCGAGATAGCCAGTTGCGAGTCGGCTTAGCTGTGAATCCGTGAATCTTATGAGCGTCCAATATTCCATTCCTGAAAAAACTGACCACCTCACGGTTCGCTGCGGCAGCGAGAGTACTTTCAGGAATCAGTTCGAGAACGGATAGGGTCACCGCCGCTGTTTCCTCAAGTCGATGCATCGTCAGGAAGCACATTACCCCGGGTATATCGACTGGGTTAACCGGTTTTCCGGCCATGCTCTCAACCATCAAATCGCGGAGTCGTGTCAAGGCGTACATAGCGGTGTCGAATTTTCCGGCTTGAATGTTGTACGCTGCATTGCCACATAAGATCGTAAAAGTGCTGAAGGATACGTCGTATGTTTTTTCTCCATTAAGCAATGCAGCTGCCTCAAGAAACTTCCCGCATTCTCGATAAGCTATTGCTTGATTGACAATTATTCGAAAGTCGAACGGGCACAATTCGTATGCCTCGCGAACCAGTCGCGGGAACCGATCGTACTCTCCTTTTACCGCAAGCTCGTCAGCGATGGCCATTAGTGCATAAGCTTTGCTTTTTTCAGCCTCCGCTTCGCGTCGCTTGACCTCGAGTGAACGACTGGCATCGGTGTCGCCCCAATCTTCTAATTCCTGAGATAACTCTCTGACTTCATCCAAGCGACCAGCGTGAATAAGTATGCGTGCCATCAACTCAGAAAGATCGCGATCAGGATACTCAATGAACGCGTGAAAATCTTCGTAGACTTCGCGAGCTTGTGCGGCGATGCTGGGTTTGCCCCAGATTCTGAGTAAGTCGAACACATATTGACGGAAATGAGGTTCGATTTCGTGTGCCTTCACAAGCGCTGCTCGGGCTTCGTGCAATCGTCCTATCCTCTCCTGAATTCTTGCTACTAAATGAAAAGCAGCACTATGGTTCGGCTCGTCTTTCACAATAAACCGGTCGTCGGCTTCACATTCACATCTATGCCTCCAGCAGCAAGGCAGGGAGCAATTCCCGAGGCTAAGCAGTGGTTCGCTGGCAACAAATCACTCTCCGTCGACGACCGCATGCTGAAACTCTTCGAGAGCTGCTTAGAATCCGGAGGCCACATTGCCATTGGGCTGGGGCCTATCGTGTGTGCGGCCAAGTGAAACCACCTCTAGCCGGCCTAGCGGCCGGCGGTACGCGAGCGCCCGCAATCGAACGTTTAGCTGCCCGCTGCTCGTCGTCCATGCCGCCAGCAAACGCGTTGATAAAAACAACGTTGGCTCCCAGGTACGCACATTGCTCCCTGAGTCTCACTAAGGGGGACGCGATGAAACTCTCAACAATTTGCCACAAGTGTGGGCGCATTACCGATGCCGACTACCCAGCGGACCAGCATATTTTCGATACAGCCGATACCAATCGAACCAACACGCGGGCGCATCGTCAGGATTCATTGTCCAGAATGCGGTGACCACGAACGGCTGCCGCATTGCCAACCTGACCTAAAAGACGCCGCAGTGCTCGAATTACTTGCCCTGTAGGATCGCGTCTAACTAGCGCCGATACTACTGCTCGATGCTTTGGCCATCCGCTGCTACGATGCGTGTATGGCCGATCAAAGTGCTAACCGAAAAGGCCGCTGGGACGCTAATCACTTGCACAACGTAATCATGTGCGGCCTCGCAACATTCCTAGTCGGATTGTTCTCGCCGCTACTTGCTACCGTGATGATGGTGCTGGCTCCGTTTATATTTACGTCTTCGCGGCGTCCACCCAACACCGATCCAGCAGAAAAATAGTTCGCCCACACACT